>JASSUF010000072.1:0-12146 GCA_031963365.1 Mycoavidus cysteinexigens | reverse complement strand
AGTGAGGATCTCGAGCACCGCACGACCTCAAAGATGGGCCCTTTTGGGTAATTGAGGACATGCCCTACATTAAAACGTCCGCGCTTTAGGGGGTACGCTCTCAACCGTCAACGGTTTTAGCTGTACGGGTTTGTAATCTAGCTTATTACCTTCGCTATACCACAGGGTGTGTTGCATCCATTGTTTATCATCACGCTCAGGGTGGTCGCGGTGAGCGTGGGCGCCGCGGCTTTCTTTACGTGCGTGCGCTCCAACCATGGTTGCGCTAGCTACTTCAATCAAATTAGCTAACTCTAATGCTTCGACACGTGCGGTGTTAAAGACTTTAGATTTGTCTTTGAGATGTACGTTGCTTACCCGTTCTCTCAGCGTATGTAGCTTTTCTACGCCTTGTTCCAGTAAATCATTCGTGCGGAATACCCCTGCATGCGCTTGCATGGTCTTGCGTATATCGTTTGCAATGGTTTGGGTGTATTCGCCCGATGTGCTGGTATCGAGTTTGGCTAAGCGCTCAAGTGAACGATCGGCTGCATCTGCTGGCAAAGGCTTGTGGCTAGTAGGCGATTTAGTAATCTGCTCTACAATAGCCTGACCTGCAGCACGCCCAAACACGACAAGGTCGAGCAAGGAATTGGTGCCTAAGCGATTTGCTCCATGTACGGATACACAGGCGCATTCGCCTACAGCATACAGCCCTTGAACGGGTGCATTGACTGCAGAATCAGAGCCATAGGAGCGGCCCACTACTTGACCGCTGATCGAGGTGGGAATACCGCCCATCTGATAGTGGATAGTTGGCACGACAGGAATGGCTTCTTTAATACAATCTACATTGGCAAATTTAAGCGCGATCTCATGAATGGAGGGCAAGCGCTTGCGGATGGTATCGGAGCCGATGTGCGATAAATCTAGCAATACATGGTCTTTATTGGGCCCGCAACCACGGCCTTCTTTAATTTCCTGGTCCATAGCACGTGAAACGAAATCGCGTGGAGCCAAGTCTTTAAGCGTAGGAGCATAGCGCTCCATAAAACGCTCGCCTTGTGCATTGCGCAAGATACCGCCTTCGCCTCGCACCCCTTCTGTAATCAGCACGCCTGCGCCTGCTACACCTGTGGGGTGGAATTGCCAAAACTCCATATCTTGCAAAGGAAGACCTGCGCGGGCAGCCATGCCTAAGCCATCGCCTGTATTAATAAAGGCATTGGTCGATGCAGCATAAATACGACCTGCTCCGCCGGTTGCGAAGAGGGTGCATTTGGCTTCTAAAATATAGATTTCACCGGTTTCCATTTCGAGAGCAGTTACGCCCACCACATCGCCTTCTTCATCACGAATGAGATCAAGGGCCATCCACTCTACAAAGAAATGGGTACGTGCTTGTACGTTTTGCTGGTAGAGCGTATGGAGTAGGGCGTGTCCGGTACGGTCTGCTGCTGCGCAGGCGCGTTGCACGGGCTTTTCACCGTAGTTCACTGTGTGTCCGCCGAAGGGGCGTTGATAGATAGTGCCATCGGGGTTGCGATCGAAGGGCATGCCGAAGTGCTCGAGCTCATAGACTGCGCGCGGTGCTTCACGGCACATAAATTCGATAGCGTCTTGGTCGCCTAGCCAGTCAGAACCTTTTACGGTGTCATAAAAATGGTAGTGCCAATTATCTTCACTCATATTGCCAAGAGAGGCACCAATACCTCCTTGTGCAGCCACAGTGTGGGAGCGTGTGGGGAAAACTTTTGAGAGCACGGCAACCGAGAGGCCCGCACGCGCGAGTTGCAGCGAAGCACGCATGCCGGAGCCGCCGGCTCCAACGATCACTACATCAAAGCGTCGGCGTGGAAGGGCGGATTTAATAGTGGTCATGAATTACACCCTCCAGAGAATATGAGCTGCGTAGCCTGCACAGGCGAGGAGCCAGAAGAGGGCAAACGTAAAAAAGACAAGGCGTACGGACAAAGGCTTGAAGTAATCCATAGCAATGTCGCGCACCCCTACCCAGGCGTGATAGAACAGCCCAAGCAGTGTGGCGAAGGTAGCGGCCTTCATCCAAGGGTGTGCAAAAATGGCAATCCATCCTGCGTACGAAAAATGCTTAGCGGTAAAAAACCAGCCCAGCAAAATAACGGTATAAAGCGCCATGACCACTGCGGTGATACGCTGTGCTAGCCAGTCGCGTGTGCCGTAATGCGTCGCGCCTATGACTTGGCGTTTTGCACCTGTTTTGCCCGAAGTATGGGCAGAATGGGAAGCCATCGTTAAAACACTCCAAATAATTTTAATGCCACTGCTGCGCTGAGCAGAATCGAGAGACTGAGTACACCTATTGCGCTTCGGTTACCGGCTTGTCGGTTGACTCCAATGTGTAAATCCATACACACATGCCGAATTCCCGCACAGAAATGATACAAAAAAGCCCATGCAAGCCCTAGGATCACGAGTTTCACCACCGTACAAGACGTCCATGCTTTGAGCATGGCAAAGCTTGCTTCTGAATATAGGCTTTGTCCAAACCAATACAAAGTAAGCGGCAAAGATAAAAATAAAAGTACACCACTGATGCGGTGCAAAATCGATACGATTCCAGCTGGTGGAAGTCGGTAGCTCAGAATTTGACTAAACGCGATATTGCGATACACGCGCTTTTTTTGGTTGCCGGTGTCGGCCATATGCACCCCCTCTTATAACGAAGGCGTAATTCTAGGCGTTTTTGCATAAGAAGTTTATGAAGTTATGATGATCTTTGTAGAGTTTTTTGCAGAATTTGCTATTTATTGCATCATATTTACCAGTTTGCAGCATTTTTCAGCAAGATCTACTCTCAAACGGGATTAAAATAACGGCTATTACATTTTTTCAAGCGCACCTTTTGCAAAAAGGCTGCTCCTTCTCACTATTCATCCCTCTTATTTCTGGAGATCTTGTATGACACTAGCCCCTAAGCATGTTGCTGTTACCGGCGCCGCAGGCCAGATCGCTTACGCGCTTCTTTTTCGTTTGGCAAAAGGGGATGTATTAGGCGCAGGCCAGCCGATCGTTTTGCACTTGCTAGACCTTCCGCAGGCGCAGAACGCGCTAAAAGGTGTAGTGATGGAATTGGAAGATTGCGCCTTTCCTCTGCTTCAAGGCTTGGTAGTTACAGATGATCCAAAAACAGCATTTAAGGACGTGGACTATGTGTTTTTAATAGGCTCAAAGCCCCGCGGCCCAGGTATGGAGCGCAAAGATTTATTAAGCGCGAATGCAGCTATTTTTAAAGTGCAAGGTCAGGCATTGAATGCCGTAGCAAGCCGGGATGTGAAGGTGTTGGTAGTGGGAAATCCAGCTAATACGAATGCATGGATTGCAAAAAACTGTGCCCCCGATTTACCCGCAAAAAATTTCACTTCGATGATGCGCCTCGACCATAACCGCGCATTGTGGCAACTAGCACAAAAATTGGGCAAACCTTTGTCTGCCATTGAAAACCTGGCAGTATGGGGCAACCATTCTCCTACTATGTATCCTGATATCCGCTTTGCTTCTGTAGAAGGCCAACGCGCTCAAGATTTATTACAAGACGATGCCTGGAATAAAGACTACCTTATCCCAACAGTTGGTAAACGCGGCGCAACGGTTATCAGTGCACGCGGAGCTTCTTCTGCCGCATCTGCTGCTAATGCTGCCATCGACCATATGCATGACTGGGTATTTGGCAGCCAAGGAAAATGGGTCACGATGGGTGTGCCCTCTGATGGCTCCTACGGCATTCCCGAAGGCTTAGTCTATGGCTTCCCAGTTATCACAGCGAATGGCGAGTACGAAATCGTACAAGGTCTAGATATCGACGCTTTTTCGCAAGAAAAAATGAACGCCACGCTAAAAGAATTGGAAGAAGAACGCGCAGCCGTAGATGCACTCCTAGGCGCAGAACAAGCCGTTTGCCTATAATATTTCCTACCTCACTCTAACCTCCATTTCCTTGTAGGTTGGTGGTGACGAAGGAACCCCAACATGCGCACCGCTGCCTTTTGATTATGGCCTTTGCAATATAAAGCCAGGTTTTAAAAGGTCTTTGGCGCGCATGTTGGGGTTCCGTATTTATCCAAATTCGTCACCCCAACCTACATTGAATTCATATTGCTTTACAAAAAGGTTGTACCTGGTATGCCACATTCTCTTTACGACACTCTACAAAGTTTTGAAACTGGTACTGGTCCAGGCCAGTTTTACTCTTTGCCTGCATTGGGCCGCGCGCTAGGTATTGCGATTGAACGTTTGCCTGTATCCATTCGTATTGTCTTAGAGTCCGTTTTGCGTAATTGCGACGGAAAAAAGGTTACGCAAGAACATTTAAAGCAACTTGCGCAGTGGAAACCCAATGCCTCACGTACCGAAGAGATTCCGTTTGTTGTAGCACGTGTGGTATTGCAGGATTTTACAGGCGTACCTTTACTAGTTGACCTTGCTGCTATGCGCGATGTAGCAAAGCAGGTGGGCGGCGATCCTAAACGTATTGAGCCTCTAGTACCGGTAGATCTAGTAGTCGACCATTCTGTACAAGTAGATTATTTCGGGCGCAATGATGCGCTTGATTTAAATATGAAACTTGAATTTGAACGCAATAAAGAGCGCTATCAATTTATGAAATGGGGTATGCAAGCATTTGATACCTTCCGCGTAGTACCGCCAGGCGTAGGTATTGTGCATCAGGTCAACCTGGAATTCCTCGCACGTGGGGTCTATTCCAAGAAGGCCGATACGCTTGATGCA
The DNA here is from genome assembly GCA_031963365.1 of Mycoavidus cysteinexigens. Classification (GTDB taxonomy): domain Bacteria; phylum Pseudomonadota; class Gammaproteobacteria; order Burkholderiales; family Burkholderiaceae; genus JASSUD01. Next base: position 7,400 of record JASSUF010000072.1, on the reverse strand, counting down.
AATGCGTCAACTAATCAGCTAGGCAATGTGTATTACCCCGATACCCTCGTAGGTACAGACAGCCACACCACCATGATTAACGGAATTGGAGTAGTAGGGTGGGGCGTGGGGGGTATTGAAGCAGAAGCTGCTATGTTGGGTCAGCCTGTTTATCTATTAACACCCGATGTAGTAGGGTTTGAGCTCAAAGGCAGCTTACGCGAAGGGGTAACAGCAACCGACCTCGTACTCGCTATTACAGAGCGGCTACGCCAAGAAAAAGTGGTGGGCAAGTTTGTAGAATTTTTTGGCGAAGGCGTTACTACCTTGGCGCTGCCTGATCGCGCCACCATTAGTAATATGGCTCCTGAGTACGGCGCCACTATGGGCTTTTTTACAGTAGATGACCAAACCCTCGAATACTTTACTTCCACGGGCCGTACACAAGAAGAAATCACCGCACTGCGTAACTACTTTGAAGCGCAAGGTTTATATGGCACCCCATTAGCGGGTGACATCGACTACAGCCAGACACTTTCTTTAGACCTAGCCAGCGTTGTGCCTTCAGTAGCAGGACCTAAACGCCCTCAAGACCGTATTGAAGTCGGGCACCTCAAAGAAAAATTCACCTCGCTTTTTGCACAGCCCGTCTCTGCAAACGGTTTTGGCAAAAATGCCCAAACCCTAGAGCAGACATACACCACAAATGAAGGCGTAGAGCTCAAAAATGGCGATATTTTGATCGCGGCCATTACTTCCTGTACCAATACTTCTAATCCTAGCGTATTAATTGCTGCGGGCTTACTGGCTAAAAAAGCGGTTGAAGCAGGCCTAAAAGTCTCTCCACACATCAAAACTTCCCTCACACCTGGCTCACGCGTAGTAACCGAATACCTAAAAGCAGCAGGCTTACTGCCTTACCTAGAAAAACTCGGCTTTAACTTAGCAGCCTATGGTTGCTCGACCTGCATTGGTAATTCCGGTGATCTCACTGCTGACCTGAATGAGGCAATCGTACACCACGATGTGATTGCCGCTTCTGTGCTCTCGGGTAACCGTAACTTTGAAGCGCGTATTCATCCCAATATTCGAGCCAATTTTCTAGCCTCTCCTCCTTTGGTCGTGGCCTACGCGCTAGCAGGCAGTGTTTTATGCGATATAGCCACCGAACCTTTGGGCTTTGGGTATAAAAATAATCACCCTGAAAACCAAGCACATCATCCTGATGTTAAACGTGAGCCGATTTATTTGCGTGATCTCTGGCCATCACAAGCAGAAATTCAGGCATTGCTGAAATTTGCACAAAATGGCGAACGCTTCCGAGAAAACTACGCCAACCTCACCACTCCTGGTGATTTGTGGAGCCAAATACAGGGTAGTGATGGTCAGATTTATCCTTGGCCACACTCAACCTATATTGCTCGCCCCCCATTCTTTGATCACTTTGATCTAAAAACACTGCCAACCATCCCTCGCATTCAAAATGCCCGAGCATTGGCGGTTTTTGGAGATTCGCTCACCACCGATCACATCAGCCCCGCAGGTTCTATTGCCGAGCGTTCTCCTGCAGGCCAATGGCTCAAAGCACAGGGTGTGCCTAAGCTTGAATTCAATAGCTATGGCTCTCGGCGAGGCCACCATGAAGTCATGATGCGAGGTACTTTTGCAAATGTGCGCATTAAAAACTTAATGCTACCCGTACAGTCAGATGGCTCACGCGCAGAAGGCGGGCTAACTATCCATCAGCCCGATGGCGAGCCTATGTCTATTTATGACGCCGCAATGCGCTACATTCAAGAAGGCACACCTACCCTAGTATTTGGAGGAGAAGAGTACGGAACCGGCTCCTCACGCGACTGGGCAGCCAAAGGCACGCAACTACTAGGCATTAAAGCCGTTATAGCGCGCAGTTTTGAGCGCATTCACCGCTCCAATCTAGTAGGGCTAGGCGTATTACCCCTTCAATTTGAAGACGGAGAAAGCGCACAAAGCCTAGGCATCATCGGCAATGAGCGCTTTGACCTAGAAGGCTTAGGCGAGGTAATTGAGCCACGTCAAAGCGTTACGCTCGTCATACATCGAGAAGGTTCCACGCAAAAAGTAAGATTGCGCCTGCGTATAGATACCCCTATTGAGGTGGACTATTACAAACAAGGTGGCATCCTTCCTTTTGTATTACGCGGTCTATTAAGTTAAAACATGGGAAAAAACCACGCGTGGCAGGTTGGTGGTGAGGCACGAACCCCAACATGCGTACCACGGTCTATTTTAAAACCTGCATGCACAGCTCAAAAGCGATGATTACAGGTCTGTGGTGTGCATGTTGGGGTTCCTTCGTCACCACCAACCTACATAGATATTAACGATTAGAACTTTTCCCATGCCCATAAAAAATACCAAACGCCTCCCAGCGGACTCTGGGAAGCTAGTTAATATGGTGTTAGCCATGCTCCATTCGGGCAGCCGTATCGAAGATAAATTCTGGGAGCAACGTATAGATGCCTTGCTAACTAAAAACCTCCGAAACAGCAACCAAGCTACCTTGGATGCTGCGCTAACCCATGCGCAAGACAATTATCCAGAAGCCTACGACATGCTGGCAGATTTAATGGAAATGTATAGCGCCTCCTACACGCTTGCAGATCCTGCCGAGCCTGATGTAAGCTGGGATGCCGTATTGGTTGCTGCCCCCATCCTCGCATGGACGCGCTACACCCTTCCTTCCGGGCCTCTGCCAAAAAACGCAGCAAAAAACCTTCAAGAACAACTCGAAAAATGCATTTTTGCAAAAAAAGTACGCGTAGGTTTAGCGCCCCATCTCTACAGCATTGATCAACTTCCAATGCACTACGTAGAAACGTGGCGCCTCGGGCAGCAAATGGCTAAGGCAACCTTATCAAACGCTGCCATACCCGTTTCTTCCAACGCCTCCACACAAACTACGCCAATTTTGGCAGACCCTCGCTTTTTAGTCGCCATCGTAATGGCCCCCACAGGCCAGGCCCTATTTCGTTGGCAAGAAGATAAAACACCAGGGCCAGAAGCCAGAGAAACCTGCCTCACCGATTGGATTGAACAAGCCAACCCTATCCTGACCAATCTATTGCCAGGCTGTGAATGGCAATGCCTACTCCCCGATGCCCTACATTGCGCATACCGAGAAGCCGACGAACGCATTCGCCCCCATAGCTTAAACACCGCAATACGCTACCTGTGCGAAGTCCTCGATTTACAACCCAGCGCCTTGCGTGCCGTAGTAGCTGCTTTTGGCGATAAGCAAATAACAGAATACCGCATCAGCTTCACCCTACGAGGAGCAAACGATGTCCTATACGGCATGATCTGGCCAATATACGAGCGCGAAGAAGACGAAACCTTCCGGCAAACCCACAGCGAAAACGAAGTACTCAGCCCCATCGACGAAATTACAGCACTACTCAAAAAAAATGACATTACCGACATTCGCCGCTACCCAAGCCGCTTAGACCTACAATACTGCGACGACTGCGAAGCCCCCCTCTACGCCGACCCTCATGGCGAAATAGTGCACGCAGAAATGCCAGAAGAAGCCGATTTGGAACAACCCAAATTGCATTAAAGTAAGGGGGGACGAGGCACAAACCTCCACCAACCACAAAGAAAAAGCAAAGAACGGTAGGTTGGTTGAGGCGCGAACCCCAACATGCAGGCCACTTCCTCCTTGAAGGCCAGCGCCTGCTTATCGTTTTACGATAAATAGCAGTACAGGAAGTAAGAAATTCATGGGAAATACTGATTGCTCTCGATACTTTTGAATAAGAGACTCTGAAGCTTTATTTTATAGGCTCAGTAAGATTTATCTGTTTGCGATTTATTTGAAGATTTTGACCCTACCCCAATATTTTTGACCATTTAAAACTAGAAAAATTTGGCACAATTTTCATATCTAAAAGATGGTGCTTCGCGTTTTTTTTTAAACATAGATGGGATGCTTTCTAAATCGCATGAACAATGAAGGGAGCATCATGGGGCACGTCTACTGGGATGAAGCAAAAATGCGAGATGCCACAGAATCTCCTGATATTTTGGCACTTGGCGATTCTTGGTTTTGGTATCCGAATAATAATCTTTTGAATCCTATTAATCGCTTTTATAAGCAACCGACTATTCTATGCTTCGGCGCTAACGGGGCGAAGGCAACCCAGTTAGCTACAGGTTTTTTTCTCGCACAATTTAAGTCAGCGCTGAAAGAGTATGGAACCGTTTCGATGGTCATATTAAGCGCTGGCGGCAATGATTTTGCGGGCTTCTATAATTTGCAAAAAATTCTGCTACCTAATTGCTCTGAAGCAACCACACTAGAAGCATGTTTTAGGGAAGGCATGCCGGATCGACTATTTAATATAATTCGAAAATCGTATAAAAAAATTATTTTATGTGCGCTGGATTCTCGAAAAGAAATCAAAATTTTAGTGCATTGCTACGACTATGCGATTCCGACAGGCATTGGCTATTTAGGGCTTGGGCAATGGCTCAAAGTCCCGATGGATGCTTGTCGTGTACCTGATCCAAATGATCTGTCACCGGACTCATTTAGATGCCGGCTAGTCAAACAGCTGATCAACTCGATGGCGAAGATGCTTGATACGCTGGTACAAGAGTTTTCAGGGATAGTAATCCGTGTGCCAAGCGTCGGTACGCTGAAAGCCGAGGAATGGTCTAATGAGTTACATCCGACGCCAAAAGGATTTAATCGATTAGGTCAAATGTATTTTGGCCCGATGGTGCAGCAAATTTTAGAAGCACCTTAAATAACAATTTAAATAAAGGAACCCATGCACCGACCGCCCCCCCATTTTTTAGATCATATTTTCTAGAGATAAAAAAATTCGCCGGAATTCTGAATGTCATAGCTTGCCAAAATAAGGCAGCAGAACAATAAGGTTAACCATGACAAAGAATATCGTCATTTTCTCCGATGGCACAGGCAATAGTTCTGCTAAGGCTCAGAAGACCAACGTTTGGCGCCTCTTCCAAGCACTCGATCAGACAAAAGTTGATCAGATCGCAATATACGATGACGGCGTCGGGACTTCTTCCAACAAGTATCTCGCTGCCATTGGCGGCGCCTTCGGATTGGGACTGAAACGCAACGTTATCGATCTCTATAAGTTTATTTGCCTCAATTATGAGAAAGGGGACAACCTCTATGGATTCGGATTTAGTCGTGGCGCTTTCACTATTCGTGTCCTCGTTGGTCTAATTGCCACTGAAGGATTAGTCACTTTCCGTTCAAGTGAAGAACTCGATCACAATGCGGCGGCAGCCTATAGACACTACCGCTTCAAGAAATTTCCTACACGAAGCCCATTCGTCTTCGTTATGCGGCACTTGGGTAAGGTACTGCTTGCAGTCAAAAACCGCATCAAGGGCTATTGCTCCTACCGTGAGATCGCAAAACAAACAAAAGCAGCTGGACGAACAGGAATCCAGATCCGATTTCTCGGTCTTTGGGAAACCGTAGAAGCCTATGGAATGCCAATTGAAGCATTGAAGCGGGGGATCGACTGGGTGCTCTGGCCCACGTTGTTTGGCGACCTTATCCTCTCACCGCTGGTTCAGCGGGCCTGTCATGCTCTATCCCTTGATGACGAACGAACCGCCTTTCATCCGCTCCTGTGGGATGAAGTCGCCGAAGCTAACATGGTCGCAAATCATCAAGTTCCAGCTGGCCGCATCACACAGGTATGGTTTGCTGGTGCGCACTCCAATGTAGGGGGTGGGTACCCGGAAGATCAGCTCTCATTAGTATCACTCAATTGGATCATGGCTGAAGCTATTGACCACGGTCTCATTCTCAATGAGAAGACCGTTTGTACAGCTCATGGCTGCACAGTCACCTTATGCTCGTCTGTATGACTCACGCGCAGGCTTTGCTTCTTATTACAGCTATGCGCCACGTCAAATTTTTATCAAACAGGATGAGCAAGGGAATCCTATCTGGCCTATCGTCCACCACAGCGTGGTGATGCGAATGTTCTACGGCACGGATCATTACGCACCGATATCATTGCCGTACGAATTTTGGGTGCTAGCACCGGACGGAAATTTACTCCCTATGGCGGATATTTCATTGTCGCCGAAGTGGGACAGAATAAAGAAATTGGCTGCTGGCACGCAGCCAACGACTAAAACGAACGATGCAATCGCCGCTGAAAAAACCTTACTCGTTAGGGCGATTCAACAGCTTGCACGCCCAAACCGGGAAGCGATCCGCTTGGTTTGGGATGCAGTATTTTGGCGGCGGTGTCTGTACTTCATTACAATTGGGCTGACCGCCGTCCTGGTGCTATATCCATGGCTTGGAAATTTCTTCGCCCAGGCGGTGCGGGGCTTAATGACAAGCATTCCAGTCTTGGGAACCCATTTTGAAACAAGTTGGGAATTCTTGGCGAGTCAATTGAATACCCAGTCTCGGGGCCCCATTACCAGTATCATCAGTACGTTTGGTTCCATCCTTCCAGCCTACGCGAAACCTTGGGAAAACGCGCTTGAAAGCCATCCCCTCAGATTCAGCTTAATCGCTGTAGCGATCATGGCGAGCCTAGCTGGAGGAACTACCCTACAAACACGAATTCACGATCGTGCCCGACTCGCATGGCACAAAACCTTGCGGCTGGACCATGCAAAATGGTGCAAGGAGAAACAAAAAGGTTGGCGCAATAGCGTCTTGCTTATACTCATCATCGCAGTTGCCTCCCTGATTCTGGCATTTACACGTGGAGCAACCTTGCTCATTAAGGTCGAGCTTAGCGTCATCGTTGCGGCGTTGGTTGCGCTGCTTGGGTTACAGAGTCTAGGCCAGCGACCCGTTTTTCAGTCGCAAACGATGGCTACCCAAGGCACCTTCGCACTTTCAGTGGCCAGATTTTTGCGCAGCAATCGATTCCTGCAAAACATCTATACATGGTGTTTTCAGCCTGCTATGCCAATCCTATTCGTGCTGTTACTTTTATTCACGGGATGGGGGATCGCCAACCGATTCCTATTCGACATAGCCAGCAATTCGGGGCAATTTTGCAAGAGTAGCTCTGCTGGCAACACGAGCAAGGTCGAGAAAACAGTTACAAGCAGCGGCATCTTTCATACCAACGACCTATGTTGGGCGTCTGGATTGGTGCTTGAACAAGGACAAAGTTATCGCATTACACTCACCACACAAGGCGATTGGATCGATCGAACCACTAGGACCGATGTGGCCGGATTTCATGCAGACAACTTTAAGCACATCGCAGCAACGCTGCTAAAGCGTTGGTGGAAGGAAAATTGGTTTAAGCCCATTGCCCGAATCGGCGTGATCGGCAATGACGAATATGTCCTTAATCCACTTGCAATTACCCACAATTATGAGCGAGTTCAAACCCTAACTGGATGTCAATAAG
>JASSUF010000071.1:0-12187 GCA_031963365.1 Mycoavidus cysteinexigens | reverse complement strand
GAATCGTCCTGCACAAAACGCAGTTCTTCAATTTTTGCTTCGAGCTCTGCAATCGGCCCTTCAAAATCTAAAAAGGTAGTTTTCATGAATCCGTCAGAAAAAGCTTTCGAATTTTTTCGAAGCAGGATAGTCCATGGAGTAATGGATAGAACTTGCTCCCTATTTTTAGCCATGGTTAAAAATAGGGCTTTATATATCACAGCACAGAATTGCTAGGTTGTATCTATAAGGGTCGACACATTCTAGTAATTCTGCGCAATAGCATCTAGGCTCCGCCATAAATACCAAGTGGCAACGGTACACCAAGGAGCCCAGTTTGTTGCAATTTCGCGTACTTCGCTGCGCGTAACGGACTCTCCGCTAAAGTAATTTACACTCACAGCACGTATTAGACCCGCATCATCAAGGGGTAAAACATTAGGGCGGCGCAGATTGAAAATTAAAAACATTTCTGCTGTCCAACGGCCCACCCCACGAATTTGCGTTAAATCTGCAATAACCGCTTCATCTTCCATCTGCGCCCATTCATCCAAACGCACAGTCTTAGCATTAAAGTGACTAGCTAGATCTAAAATATATTCCACTTTTCTTTTTGAAAGCCCACAAGCAGCTAAACGCTCCGATCCCACTTCTAAAAATTGAGTGGGATGGAGTTCCACACATGCTCCTGCCACTCGATCCCATACCGTTTGCGCTGCACGTACAGAAATTTGTTGTCCTACAACCGAGCGCACCAGCGTAACAAAAGGATCGCCTCGACTAATCAAATGGGTAGAGCGATACCGCGGAATTATCTTTTTTAAGATGCGATCATTTTTCATCAACGCTGCGCTAGCACACTCCCAATAATCGGGCTGCACCTCGATAGGCGTAGAGCAGCTCAGCACTTGCGAAGCGGTATGTACTTCGATACTGCCACCGACTCCACTAGCTATTAGTGCTGATTTTTGGCCTTTGGCCATACTGCTCTCCTATACCCTAAAAATAAATGCTTACGCACGGCGCCAGTCGCACCGGCCATCCGGTGCATCTTCTAATACGATTCCTGCTTTTAATAACGCATCCCGAATAGCATCTGCTTCTTGAAAACGTCGGGCTTTCCTCGCTTCACTGCGTTGATTAATACGAGCTTCAATATCTTCTGCGCTCAGGCTATGGAGGGTTACATGGTCTGCTTGAGCATGTATCTGCCTATTTGCTTGTGCAGGATCATGCTGCAAAAAATCCGAGGGCGAACGTTCTAACAAACCCAATACTTTAGCAAGCCCTTTTAGTTGACGTGCAAGCACAGCATCTGCATGCGTATTGATGGCCGTAGCTAAATCAAACAACACGGCTACCGCCAAAGGAGTATTAAAATCATCATTGAGTGCTGCACTAACACGTTGGGCATAGGGCTCAGACCACTCTACTTCCTGCTCATCGGCTGGCACCTTTTTAAGTGCAGTATATAAGCGCGTTAGCGCCTGACGCGCATCTTCAAGATGCGTGGTGCTGTAGTTCAAGGGGCTTCGATAATGCGCACGCAAGATAAAAAAGCGCACGACTTCTGCGTCAAATTGCTCAAGCACTGCGCGGATCGTCGCAAAATTATTCAGCGATTTCGACATTTTTTCATTGTCGATCTGCACATACCCATTATGCAGCCAGTAATTCACAAACGGCTTGTGCTCCCCTAATTCAGCAGGCTTGCTACAAGCTCCTTCGCTTTGAGCAATTTCATTTTCATGATGCGGAAATTGCAAATCTTGGCCACCACCATGAATATCAAAATGAGAGCCCAATAAGGCCCGACTCATTGCAGAGCACTCAATATGCCAGCCAGGGCGCCCTTCTCCCCATTTTGAAGGCCAACTAGGTGTGGCTTCCTGGGTGGAATGCACATGCATACTGGATTCTAAATTATTCTCTGAAGCAGGCTTTGCCACGGGCTTCCAGAGTACAAAATCTAGTGGGTCATTCTTAGATTCGCTCACCGCCACTCGGGCTCCAGCGCGTAGATTATCTAAAGATTTACCGGATAATTTTCCGTAGCCTACAAACTTGCGCACCGCATAATTCACGTCACCTGAGTCGCTTTGATAGACATAGCCATTTTTCTCCAGCGCTTCGATCATTTCTAGCATCTGCGGTACGAATTCCGTAGCGCGTGGCTCGCTATCTGGGCGCAAAACACCCAATGCATCTGCATCTTCATGCATAGCACGGATAAAACGCTCCGTTAACGCAGAAACGGGCTCACCGTTTTCCTGTGCACGGCGGATGATTTTGTCATCAATATCCGTAATATTGCGCACATACGTCACACGATAGCCTGAAGCACGTAGCCAGCGCTGCACCATATCGAATACCACCATCACACGGGCATGCCCCATATGACAATAATCATAGACGGTCATACCGCAGACATACATGCGCACTTCTTTAGGCACCAGAGGTACAAAAACCTCTTTTGTGCGGGTAAGGGTGTTATATAAACGAAGAGAAGACATCGCAGAAATACTCTACAAGAAGGCGCCATCGCAGCGCAACCAATGTGTTAACCTTACATCACCTATTCCGGCGAAAATGGCCGGCGAGTATAGCACTCTTGATTTACTGCTCATGAACCTGCCCAATCGCCTTATTTTATTTATTGCTAGTCTGTTTTTTTGCCCAGCCTATGCAAACACCCCCTCCGCCGCTGTTGCATCTAATATACATACAGCCTCTTTCGCAAGCGCTCCCGCGCCTCAAAATGTACGCGCAGACGTCGTACCGGGCACGGAACCCGTTGCACCAGCCCCTATTCCCAATCAACGCCCAACGGGCGCTACGCATAATGTTCAGGCGCTTTTTCAACACGCCACCCAATTAGCCCGGGAAGGCCAAGATGACGAAGCGATTGAAGCTTTTCAAAACCTGATTGCGCGCTATCCTGAGTTGCCAGAATCTTATAATAATCTCGCAGCGCTTTATGCAAAAAGAGGGCAATATGCCCAGGCTCGCGCCACTTTAGAAACCGCTATTAGCGCGAATCCAAACTACCCTCTGGCCTACCAAAACCTAGGAACGATATATACGCAGCTTGCCATTTTGGCTTACCAGCAAGCCGCGACACGCGATACACACAATCTGCTCTCCAAGCAGCGCCAGCGCGATCTCCAAAACTTACTTCGCAAAAATCAGCCACAATCGGCTAAAAGCGTTGAAACGTTACCGTAGGGTGTGTCCTCAATTGCTCCAAAGGAGAACATACCCTAATTTTTCCCAACCTTACTTAGGAGTTTTTATGATCGAACTGCATACTTCTTTTGGCGTGATTCAACTTGAACTGGATGCTGAAAAAGCCCCTAAAACCGTGGAAAATTTCTTGAACTATGTAAAAAATGGTCACTATGACAACACCATTTTTCATCGGGTTATTCCAGGCTTCATGATTCAAGGTGGAGGCTTCACAGAAGATATGGAGCAAAAATCTACCCAAGCTACCATTGAAAACGAAGCCAATAATGGCCTTAAAAATGTACGTGGCAGTATTGCAATGGCTCGCACCAATGCGCCTCATTCCGCCAGTGCACAATTTTTTATCAATCTGTCTGACAATGACTTCTTAAACTTTTCTGCACCTACCGTACAAGGTTGGGGATATTGCGTCTTTGGGCGTGTAGTGTCTGGTTTAGAAGTAATGGATAAAATTGCTGCAGTGAAAACCGGTACAAACGGGTATCACCAAGATGTGCCCGTAGAAGCGGTTCTGATTGAAAAAGCAGTTGTTACTGCGTAAGCATTTTTATAGCTAACCATCACGATTCGCTTAACAGATTTAACTTTTAGCGAATCGTATGGCGCACAGAGACTGAAGCTCTTGCGACTACAGCTGAGCTGGAATATGACTTCAAAGCCCTCTGATTTTTCCCAAACCCCATTTTCTTCAGGGCCGGTGTATTTTATTTCTGATCTACATCTATGCCCTTCTATGCCTAAAACAGCTGCTGCATTTGAGCATTTTATGCAGCACACCACACGAGATGCGAGCGCTGTTTTTATTTTGGGCGACCTGTTTGAGTTCTGGGTAGGCGATGGAATGGTCGAACAGCCTTTTATAAAACGCATGCTGTCTTGTATGAGAGGCCTAAATATAACGGTACCATCTCACCCAGATACCTCTGCAAAAAACCCAGCCACCTCCACACGAGCCCTCTATATCCTGCACGGAAACCGAGATTTTTTGCTAGGACCTCGCTTCGCCGCGCTTGCCGGCGCGCAATTATTACCCGACCCTTTTATTTTCGAGGCCTTTGGTCAGCGCATTGCACTCTCACACGGCGATCATTTATGCACAGCCGATCATTCCTACCAACGCTTTAGGCGCATAGTCCGCAACCCGCTTGTTCAACGCTTTTTTCTTGCTTGGCCACTCAGCTGGAGGCTAGGCCTAGCAAACTGGATTCGCGCGCAAAGCGATAAGGCTCGCCATACCTCTCATCCACACCCAAAACATTTGCCATCCGCTACAAGTACACAAAAATGCTCACCTGCAGTGGATCCCAAAGACGTCACCCCTCAAGCTGTTGCAGCGCTGTTCGCGCAAACACACACCCATGTACTCATTCATGGACATACACACCGCCCTGCCCATCATATTGATAACCATACGCATCGCTGGGTATTAAGTGACTGGGATTTAGAAGATGCTACGCATAGAAAACGCGGTGGTTATTTACGACTAGATGAAAAAGGTATCGAGGCGATATCGGTCTATTAGCCTCAGCTCGGGCATACGCCCAAAAATGATGAAAGCCCCGTTTCTTCATAGAGGACACGGGGCTTTGCGCTATACACAGACATGTTGCTGCCAAAAAATAAAACTAAATTAGATAAAAATACCTCATTAGATTTACAATTTAACTTATATGGTTTATATTTAATCTAGATAAGTTAAATTACTTGGAGAGGAAAAAACATAGCTTCCTCTAAGTAACAAGCTGATCTGTTAAGCATTACATCCATGCGGCAGGGCAAATAAATCTTGCTGGAATGCCATTTATGCACTTTATTCTTCCACATAAACCCAATGAGCAATATCTCAAAACCACACGACTCTCTCTTTAAAGATTTCCTAAGCGACATCGAGATTGCCCGTCATTTTTTGGAAATACACCTTCCCAAAGAACTTCAGCAGCAGTGTGATTTATCGACATTAGAGCTGCAAAATGGCTCGTTTATTGGCAATGAGCTAAAACAGCGCTTCACCGATATTTTGTACCGCATAAAATGCAGAAAAAAAGATGCTTATCTGTACATGCTCATCGAAAACCAAAGCAATGCTGAACGTATGCTCCCATTACGGGTTTTGCGTTATGAAGTCGACATCATGCAGGGGCATCTAGACAAAGGACATGATGAGCTACCCGAAGTCACCTCTTTGATCTTTTATCGAGGGAAAACAAGCCCCTACCCTTATTCTGCAGATATATTGGATTGCTTCAAATATCCAGGCAAAAAAAGAAGAGGAGATTTTCCAAAAATACCTACTATTATTGATGTAAGCACGATTCCTGATGAAGAAATCCGAACACATGGCAGCATTGCGCTACTGGAGACGCTACAGAAATATATAAAAGTAAAAGACTTATGCGACTTCGCCCAGGATATCGTCACAAAATTAGAGCACTATCCTTTATCAAATGACCGAAAAAAGAGAGTGTTCCATTACATGTTAAACGAAGGGAATTGCGCAGACTTCGATCAGTTTTATAAAATGATTTATCAATACAGTTCAAAAATTGGGGAGGATATGATGAACGTTGCACAGCAGCTTAAACAGGAAGGTTGGCAAGAAGGTCAACAAGAAGGTTGGCAGAAAGGTCAGCAAGAAGGCTGGCAAAAAGGGATACAGCAAGAGAAATTTGCAATATTAAACAAGATGTTAGAAGAAGGGTTGCCAGCAGAGCTGATTACCAAAATTACAGGACTCCCTCAAGACAATTTTCATGCGCTAATGAAAAACTTGAAGCTCAAACCAAAACTTAACTTTTATTAGCCGCCTTTTTGTCCTGGCGGCGGTCCAGCTTTCACACAAAAAGAAATCTTACGTTCTTAGAAATTCATAACGTGTAGGTTGGGGTGAGGTACGAACCCCAACATGCAAACCACCGTCCTTTTAAAACCTGCATGTACAGGCCAAAAAGCGATGATTAAAGGTAAGTGGTATGCATGTTGGGGTTCCTTCGTCACCACCAACCTACATAAATGGGCAAATTAGCCCTCACTCCCCACCTTACGCAAAATATGTTTAGCCATACCACGCAAAATATTGAGTTCTTCCCGCTCTAGTTGTGTACGAGAAAAAAGCTGACGCAAGCGTGGCATAAGCTTTTTGGGAGCAGCTGGGTCTAAGAAATCAATGGCTATCAACGCACGTTCTAGATGCGCAAAAAGCGCTTCAATGTCTTCACCGGTAGCAAGACTCACACCTTGGGTCTGCTCACTTTGGCTCTGAAACACGATAGCATCCACCGCTCGTTTTTCTTGTATAACGGGATGAGGCGTTTCGAGGCTGAGGGCTTGCTTGTGGTCTGCGCTTTCCAAGAAAGCCATACGCCATTCGTAAGCAATCACCTGCACCGCCTGTGCTAAATTGAGAGAGCTATACACAGAGCTAGTGGGAATATGTAATAGTGCGCTGCAAAGTTGGATATGCGTATTGAGTAAGCCTGTGCGCTCATTACCGAATACACAAGCTACACACGCTCCTGCATGGCTTAATTGCTGTGCATAACGTGCTGCTTCTCTCAAAGGCTTCACAGGAGGGCTGTATTCACGAGGTCTAGCAGATAAGGCCAGCGAATACTGCACATCTTGCAAAGCAAGCTCTAAGGACGGCACAATGATGGCATTTTTCAATACATCTTCTGCTCCACTGGCCATTGCAATAGCTTGCTCCGCCGTTTTTACATCCGCATCCCGAGGGTTAACCAGAAATAGCTGAGTCAACCCCATGGTTTTCATCGCTCGAGCGGCGGCCCCTACATTACCTACATGACTGGGTTCTACCAAAATGCAGCGCAGGGCCGGCCCCTCATTTTCTGTCAACAAATCTTGCATGAATGATATCTCTTGAGTCAGTACTACTTTATGATTACGTACGTTGAAGTCAGGTACGAGCAAAAAGAGGGCCGTTAGGCCCTCTTTTTCATCTTCTTACATGCGAAAGGATTCCCCATGCATCATCCCATGATCAATATTGCAGTCCGCGCAGCACGACGCGCTAGTCAAATTATCAACCGTGCATCGCTCGATATCAAAGGTATCGAAATACATGCAAAACAGCGTCGTGATTTTGTCACGGATATCGACAAAGCCTCAGAAGCTGCAATTATTGAGACTATACTTTCAGCCTACCCGGATCATTCCATTTTGGCCGAAGAATCTGGGCAATCTGAACACAAATCAGACTATCAATGGATTATTGACCCATTAGACGGCACACATAACTTCATTCACGGCTTTCCTTATTATTGCGTCTCTATTGCCTTACTGTACAAAGGCGTTGTGACACAAGCCGTGATTCTCGACCCTAATCGAGACGATATTTTTACCGCATCTAAAGGAGGTGGCGCTTTTTTAAATGATCGCCGTATTCGTGTTGGGCAACGTGATCATTTGTCTGATGGGCTAATAGGGACGGGTTTTCCATTTCGCAAAGATCGAGATCTCGAGCCTTACTTGCAACTCTTTGGCCAGATGACACGCTCTTGCACAGCGCTACGCCGCCCAGGTGCTGCAGCACTCAATCTTGCCAATGTAGCAGCAGGCCGATTAGATGGATATTTTGAGCAAGGTCTTTATAGCTGGGATATAGCCGCAGGCAGCCTGCTGGTTGCAGAGGCAGGCGGTATGGTCGCAGACTATACGGGAGAATCCGATTTTCTGAAATATGGAGAAATCGTGGCAGGCAATGTGAAACTCTCTGCGCAGATGATCCCTATTCTGAAGCCCTATAGCCGTATAGAAGCCATAAAGTAAGCCACATGGCGTCCAAATTTGAAGGCAGGCGTTGGAGTAAAAAAGTAACTCCAACGCCTGCCTTCAAGTAATTACAAGTAAGTCACTATTAACTGAGCGCTACGCGCTGGCGAATTTGTGGCCAAGCCAAGCGCATGTAATAAAACATCGACCAAATTGTGAGCACTGCTGCAAAGTAGAGCAATAAGGTGCCCCAGAGTGGCGTATTACATATAAAACCCATTGGCAACTGCACGCCCAATACCGAAAAATATTTTGCAGGCCAACCCACCGTGAGTGGACCATAAAAAAGCAACATGGGAATAGCGCCCATCTGGCATGCTGTTTTAATTTTGCCTAATGAATTCACCGCAATACTTTTGCTCGCGCCTATTTGCGCCATCCATTCACGCAGCGCTGAAATCGCAATTTCACGCCCCACGATGACCAATGCCACTGCAGCATTCAAACGCGCAAGCTCTACCAAAATAAGCAGTGCAGCCGTCACCATCAATTTATCAGCCACCGGATCTAAAAATGCGCCGAATGCAGAAGTTTGATTCAACCTCCGGGCTAAAAAACCATCAAACCAGTCTGTTAAAGCCGCCAAAATAAATATAACAGCAGACACTAAATTTTTATCTGCAAGAGACAGCTGCGCCTCTGGCCAATAAAAAATGCCAATAATGAGCGGAATTAAAATGATTCGCAGCCACGTCAGGGAAATGGGCAAATTAAATGGCATCGGTATCGGCCTTAAACCTCAAGCAATTCTGAATAAAAAAATACAAAAAAACAGCATTTTGCCGACCAGAGCTTCACAATACAACCCACCTCGGGGCTGTTTTAGTCTGATTTATCTCTGGTCTTAGGGCGTGCCCTAACGTAACTGACGATAAATCTGCTCTGCCAGCGCATGCGATATACCTTCTACACTAGCTAGCTCATCAATGCTAGCCGCTCTTACTGCGCGAGCGCTGCCAAAACGTGCAAGCAAGCGTTGGCGCCGCTTTGCTCCTATGCCATCTAAGGTCTCTAACTCTGAGTGTTGGCGGGCCTTTGCGCGCTTTGCACGCATGCCTGTAATAGCAAATCGATGTGCTTCGTCGCGAATCTGTGCAATCAACAATAAAGCAATACTCTCTTTACCAAGAACACGGGGTGCTTGACCATCCGCAAAAACCAGCGTTTCTAGCCCTACTTTGCGATGATCGCCTTTTGCTACCCCCACTAATCTGCTGCAATCTAAGCCCAGCTGCTCAAAAACTTCTCGTGCAACATTAACCTGCCCTGCTCCTCCATCGATCAAAATCAGATCAGGTAATTTTTGAGATACCTCTTGCTGGGCCATTTTTTTTGTTTTTACTGTATCAGGAGTACCTGCTTTCACTGCCTCATCGGACTTTTTGGCCATGGAGCTCAAAGGCAGATAGCGACGATATAGCACTTGTCGCATGCCGGCATAATCATCGCCCGGTGTAATATTATCTAAGTTGTAACGCCGGTATTCTTTAGGCTGCATCTGATGGTGGTGATACACCACACAAGAAGCTTGCGTAGCCTCCCCCGATGTATGGCTCACATCAAAGCATTCAATACGCAGATCATCCAACCCTTCCATAGGCAAATCCAAAGCAACTGCGAGCGCCTTGGTACGTTTTTGCTGTGAGCTGCGTTGGGCTTCATGCTGAGTCAGTGCGAGTTCCGCATTTTGTTGGGCCATGTCAAGCCAGGTTTTCCACAAAGGCTTTAGCCGAGTGCCTCCCCCTAAGGAACACACCCACTTCACTGGATGTTTGACTTGTGCCGCTAGCACCTCTTTGAGTTCCGTTTGCAGTGCATGACTGGTTATCACCATCGCAGGTAATGCATGTATTGCATAGTGTTGACTGAGAAAAGCATCTAATAAATCTGCTTCCAAATCCGCTGGCTCAAACGTTTCTACGGTATTTTTTTCAAGCACCGGCTTAGTGCGCTCTGTGCTTTTCTCCTCCGTATCCTGACTTTCTTCACCTGCAGTAACCGCTTCCTCAGCTCCAGGCTTAGAAGCTTCTTCGATCTTGCCAGCGCGCGTTAAAAAATGCGAAGAAAAATAGGCACGGTCACCCAAATGCCGACCACCCCGCACCATCGCTACATTTACGCACCCTTTTGCAGCACCCATTGCTACGGCAATAATATCGACTTCTGTACCCATATCGCCCACGCCTTTCTCAGTCACCTCCACCGCTTGATGCTGCAAGACTCCAGAAAGTGCGCTAATTTGGTTGCGTACCAAGGCCGCCGCTTCAAATTTCAACTCCGATGCCAAGGTCTGCATACGGTGCTCAAATTCACTGAGCACCACTCGATGTTCCCCTTTTAGAAAGCGCATCGCATCGGATACATCTTGCGCATACGCCTGCTCAGAAATGGCACCCACACAAGGAGCGGTACACCGGTTAATCTGATGCAATAAACACGGCCGGGTTCGGTTTGAAAAAACAGAATCTTCACAAGTTCTTAACTGAAAAACACGCTGCAGGATATGCACGCTCTCCCGTACGGCATGCCCTCCTGGAAAAGGGCCAAAGTAGTGATGCTTTTGATCAATAGCTCCACGATGCGAAGAAATACGCCCGTAACGATGCTTACTAATTTTAAGATAGGGGTAAGACTTATCATCCCGAAATACAATGTTATAACGTGGCGTCAATGCTTTAATCAGGTTGTTTTCAAGCAGCAAGGCCTCGCCTTCTGAACGCGTAACCGTAGTCTCCATACGCACGATCTGCGACACCATCAGCGCTATACGTGGCGACAAATCTTTTTTCTTTAGAAAGTAACTGGATACGCGCTTTTTTAAATCCTTTGCCTTGCCCACATACAGCAGCGTATCGTTCGCATCAAAATAACGGTATACACCCGGTAGATTGGGCAAATTTTGGATCACAGACATATCGATCCCCTCTGCTTGCACAGAGATGGGATCGGTAGAGGAAGGCGGCTCAGAGGGAAGAGGCATTTTTTTCATTAGAATGCATTTGAGTTGTGGGCAATGGCAGACATCCCATAAGCTCTAGGGCATGTCCTCAATTGCCCAAAATGGCCCATCTTTGAGGTCGTGCGGTGCAAGGTATTCACTGTACTCAAGTACAGTTCCGGTCCCTGTGCTCCTGCTCCCCCAAATATGAACCATTTTGGACAATTGAGGACACGCCCTAATACTGGACTGGTATATGACTCGTTTGACCTGTGACATTTTCTGCAAAGTTATCGATAACTTTGGCGATATCGGCGTGTGCTGGCGACTCGCACGCCAGCTTAAAACAGACTATGCCTGGGAAGTGCAGCTTTGGGTGGATGATCTGCACACTTTTTCTAAACTCTGCAGTGCGGTTAATCCAAATCTCCCCATACAAAGCGTGGAGTCACTCTATATCAGACACTGGACCCCTACTGCGGCAGAGGAAGCCACCTCTATCACCATACCGGATATAGTCATAGAAGCATTTGGCTGCGAGCTGCCTGTGCAATACATCGAGCGCATGGCAGCTCGCAGCACGCAGCGTAATACATCAAGCCCGATGTGTAACTCTATAAACAACACACCCAAAAACACTTTGCGCGCACCCGCACCGATATGGATTGACCTGGAATACCTAAGCGGCGAAGCTTGGGTACCCAGCTTTCACGCCCTCCCCTCCCCACATCCTCTCTACCCTCTCACAAAAACCTGCTTTTTCCCAGGGCTTGAGAGCGGAACGGGAGGGGTTTTAAAAGAAAAGGATCTATGCAGAAGACGAGAGGATTTTTTAAAAAATCCTGCAGAGCGCGCAGCATTTTGGCAAGCGCTAGGCATCTCTCCTTTTACAGCACAGGCACCCAATACCACCCAGATTTCGCTGTTTTGTTACGAGAATCCCCTGCTAGCTGAACTCCTAGCTAAATGGAGCACCCATGCAACTCCTATTACGTGCTTTGTTCCCCAAGGGCTCATCTTGCCCGCAGTCGCGCGGTTTATGGGGCAAGATAACTTTCCTGCAGGCACTAGCGCAACAAAGGGGCAGCTCACCGTCCACAGCCTGCCCTTTCTCACGCAAAATCAATATGACCAACTGCTATGGCTATGCGACTTAAATTTTGTTCGAGGTGAAGACTCTTTTGTGCGCGCCCAATGGGCACAACGCCCTTTCATATGGCATATCTATCCACAAAA
>JASSUF010000070.1:0-12319 GCA_031963365.1 Mycoavidus cysteinexigens | reverse complement strand
TCAACTTACGGGAGGACTTGCACCTCCAAGATTGCGCCCATGCTGGGCGCACCCAAAAAAAGCAGGTTGGAGCTCACGCCTTATCCAACCTGCACTTATCAAATGTATTACAGTAAAAACGCTAAAGCCTAATACCCTTTACGCCCCGACCCAATACGCTCTTCTTGCTTATTAATCAAGCGAGAAATATTGTGACGATGCCGGTAAACCAGCCATAAGCTCAATAAAACAGTACAAGCAACCAAAGGCCAAGCCTTTGCCCACCCTAAAAAATAAAAAGCATAGATAGGCGCTAAAAACGCACTAAGCAGCGCAGCCAAAGAAGAATAACCCAGCAATGCAGCCGCTGCTAACCAAGTAAGCGAAGCACTCAAGCCCAATAAAGGATAAAAAGCCCACAGCACACCTGCCGCCGTAGCAACCCCCTTCCCTCCTTGGAATCGAAAAAATACCGGGAAAAGATGCCCTAAAAACACCGCATACCCCACCAAAGCCACAGCAAACAAGCCATACACCTCATCCCAGCCCCTATGCCTTACCCACATAAAAGCCAGAATCACCGCCAATGCGCCCTTACAAGCATCCCCTAAAAGCGTGAATGCTGCAGCCAACTTATGGCCATTACGCAACACATTCGTCGCCCCTGGATTTTTAGAGCCATACGTACGAGGATCAGAAAGCTGAAAAACAGAACTCACCACCACAGCAAAAGACACTGAACCCAATACATAAGCAAGCAACACCATCACCAAACAGCTTAACCAATAAGCGTGAGGAGCTGCCGCTATAAAAGCACCTACGGAAGAAAAATAAGACATACTCTAAGCTCCAAAAAGGTGTGCAACTGCCCTCCCTTCATTACTAAGGGGGGATGTACTATAGATAAAAAAATTTATAAAAAAATACAGTACTGCAAACCGTATTCTAATGGAATAAAACTAGAAAGTTTTTCAGGGGAAAAGGGTATAACGAAATATTATAAAAATAAAGCTATTCTTTTGTTAGAAAGAATTATTTATTATTTTATAAATAAGGTGAATATCCTAGATAAATTTACCCAATGATGTAATTCACTACGCATATGGAAATAAAGCCCCATTTTTCTAATCAAAAACGGATACTTTAGGCCTCTGAATCTCTATTTTCTATTATATTTAATACGCCTTGCAAACCATATCTCACCGCTTTCAAGCGTACTTTTTGCCTATTGCCTGTAAATTGCATAGTTGCACAGCGTATTTGATCACCGCAACTCCAGCCAAAACACACCGTGCCTATAGGTTTACCTTCGCCAGCATCAGTAGGCCCAGCAATACCCGTAATAGATAATGCAATATGAGCATGGCTATTTTGCAATGCGCCCTTAGCCATCGCACAGGCTACAGGCTCGCTCACTGCACCATACTTTTTAACAAGATCAGGGGGAACGCCCAGCATTTCTGTTTTTGACACAATAGAGTAAGTGACAAACCCTCTGTCAAACCAGTCTCCGCTGCTCGGCAGTGCTGTAATACTTGCAGCAACCAAGCCCCCTGTGCAAGATTCTGCCGTACTCAACAACCATTGAGCTGCCACTAGACGCTTGCCTAACTGGTTAATAAGAACAGACAATTCTTTATTTAAATGTGTCACATCCATTACCTCATATATATGCACCTTGGTAGGTTGGTTGAGGCGCGAACCCCAACATGCATACCGCTGACTTCTACTCTTTGCTTTTTCTTATTGATGGAGTTTGATACAACCCATCCACATATGCACCTCGGTAGGTTGGCAGTGAGGAACGAACCCCAACATGTGCACCACTAACTTCTAATCTTTATCTAATTAAAAAAAGGAGGAACGATGTCTACATATGACCTAAAGGAAAAATACGCACCCTATTCCTTATTAAAATAGACATCGACAAATCATGTCACTTATCGTTGCCGGACGTTTTGATACTTTTGCAAAAGCCCAAGAAGCCGCTCAACACTTATTTGAGCACGGATTTAAAAAAGAAGACGTAACACTTTTCTTCGTTAACCCTCCAGGCCAACACCATCACCTTGCAGGCGGCGGAGATCAAACCGCAGATCCAGACTCAAAATTCATATACAAAGGCGCAAGTATTGGAGCAATGATAGGCGCAATAGTAGGCGCAAGCATTGGCACCACGCTCTGTGCAGTATTCAAACTCCCTTTACTAATCACCGTCATCTCTGCTGCGGTAGGCGCCTATATTGGCTCATTAATAGGCGCAATGAATGAAACCCAAAACCCTAAACCAGGACTAAGCTCCACAAAAATGCACCAATCCGGAGTACTACTCGCCATCCACGTCACAACAAAAAATCAAGCAGACGCCACCAGCGTACTCCGCAAAACCGATGCAAAAGACATCGAACGCACACACGGAAACTGGGAACAAGGCAGCTGGAGCGATTTTGACCCCTTACAAAAACCATCTCTAGTAAAAAAACAAAAAATTTAATTAACCCTGTAACAATTCAAAATCTTCTTTCAGAGCAGGATGCTGACGAGCAAAGCACAATCTAGTTTAGCTTTGCTTACATCGATACCAAGATAAAACATCTTACAAATCTCCTTTAAAAAAGGGGGCTGTTCACCACCACAAAAAAGAAAAGAATGGTAGGTTGGTGGTGACGAAGGAACCCCAACATGCACACCACCAACTTGTAATTCTGCATATGCAGGTTTTAAAAAGCCTGTGGTTATCATGTTGGGGTTCGTACCTCACCCCAACCTACAATGAACGGTAGGTTGGTGGTGACGAAGGAACCCCAACATGCAAACCACTTTCCTTTAATTATCGCTTTTGAAATATGTATGCAGGTTCTAAAAGGATAGTGGTCATCATGTTGGGGTTCGTTCCTCACCACCAACCTACGAATGCATTTACAATAAGAGGCAATATTCGGTGATGAAGGCATCATTTTTTTAATATAATGTATAAGTAATTTATAATTAAAACTAAAATAAATTAGGATTAGCACACACCACATACGCCATGCTAAATATAATAATTATTAGCGATAATATTGCGCACTTTGCCATAGAAGTATTGCGCTCAAGTGCATCATATTCAACTTCAAGTGCTTTATATTTAACCAACAGCGCTTCTAACTCAGCATCAGGCTTTTTATTTACACCTCTAAGTGATTTGCACTCCAACGTGAGCTCTTTATTTTTGGCATGAAGTTTTGAATACTTCTCATGCAACTCTATATAAATATTGTCTGTATCTTTTAATTTTTTTTCATATTTTTCATTAGCAAAGTTCAAATTTTGCTTTAATGTATTACAGTCTTCTATTAAGATATTGTAATCTTTATCCAATGCATCATAACGTTGTTTTAAATCTTGATAGCGATATTTAAATGTATTATTTTCTTTTTTTAGTGCATTGGAAATTTGTACGCTATTTTCAGAAATAGGATTGTGATTTGGTTGGCTATTATTATGGTGCGCTGAGCCCGCTGTATTATTTTTTAACTCTTGCAAAGAGTCGCTTTTTTCTTCATGTATGCTTTTATTAAAGCCCCATTGACTTTTTGCAGAGAGATTTACGCGGCTACTATACACTTTTTATCCTTATCAATTTTTATAAAATATATTATTACAATATGGCTATTTAAATTTACTATTATTATAAATTCCCATTGACTTCATATATTCTTCCCTTAATCTTCTATCTTCAGCCCTTTGCACTTCCTTTTTTGCCATTTCTTCTTCAAATTTTCTTACAGATTCTAGGATTATTTCTCTATCTTTCAATGCTTCCTCTATATTTTTTAATTCTAGAGCATTATCTTTTGACCTTTGATCCAAATTTGAGAAAAATGTTGCAAGTGCCATAGCTTGTTTATTTTCTCTTGCAATCATATCTGCAGACTTTTCATCTTCTATTTTTTGGGCAGATCCATTATCTTCAGCAATAGATTGAACGGCTTGCGCAGGATTAACTATTAAAGATATCTCATGTGGTTTCGTACTTAGTGGCCTATTCGTAGAAACATTATGAGCAACATCCATATCTGATAAACCTTGCTGTACAGTATCTTTCTCTCTCTCTAACCAAGCTATTTTTACTTGCAATTTGTTATTAGTATTACTTATATCACCTAGTTGTTTCTCAGTGTTTTTTAAAGTTTCTGTTAACTCATTTATTTTAGAAAGCTGCTTATTTTTTTCTTCCAAAATAGCCATATTTGTGCTTTTTAATTCTTTAATCTTTACTTGCAGCCTAGATTTATCCGTTTCTAATTTTTTTATATTATTTTGCAAACGGTCTTTTTCTAGCTGCCCGGTAATTTTTTCTGATTCTAATGTTGCTATTTTTCTTTGCAATTCAAATTTCTCTATTTTTAATCTTTTCACCTCGGCTTGCACACGATCTTTTTCTGCCAAAACAGCAATATTTTCAGCGTCTAATTCTTCTAGCTTTGCTTGTTGAAGTGTATGGTTTTCCATATATAAGGCAGCTTTTTTTTCTAAATCAACTTTAAGCTCAGAAATATGGCGTGCTTGTTCTCGCACATTTTCCAGTTCTATTTCTAGTGCAGCCTTTTCCTCTAATCTATTCGAGAGATTTTGTACGGTTGTTTGTAGCTCAGCTTTTTCAGCTTTCTCTATTTTTAGATTTTCTTCTGTACTGTTCACAGTATCTACTAAGTTTTTTATATGTGCCTGCGATTTTTCTAAGTTGCTGGTTTTGTCTAAATCATCGCTCTGTTTTTGCTCTAGCTGATTATTAAGCTCTATTATTTTAACTTCGTGCTTAGTTTTTAATGCTTCTAGTTCTTGAATTATTGCTTTATTTTTATTTAAAACTTGCTTAAGCGACTCCATCTTGTTATTGCTTTTATCGATTAACTTTGTTTGCTCCTGCACTGTATATATTGCTTTATTTTCTTTTTCTAATAATGCAGAATTTTCAATCTCTAGCTCTTTTAGGGTTGCATCTTTTACTTCTACAAGTTTTACATGCTCCACTTTCTGCTGTTCTACCATTGCTTCAAGCTCTTTTATTCTTGCTTGCAAACTATCACTAGATCGGCTAGAAGTCGCAACTATGGGCTTTTTATAATTGGATATAGTTTTATCTTCTTCAGAGCCTACATTAGGCATACTAGATGCCAGCGCTACTGCATTAGCATCTATATATGAAAACGGTTCTGAATATACTGATCCTGAAATCATACTGCTGTTTTCATCTACATTAATCCAACTCTCTGCCGTATGCTCTATTTCGCTTTCAGTAATAGATGAATAGGAATGGGACGTTTCTTCTTGTATGGTTGAAACGCTTTGCGTTAAATCATTATTATTAGGCGGCAAGGTTGGTGATTTACTGCTGAAGGATAATTTCTGTTTATTATTTTCTATTTCTGTGTCTATTCCTGAATATAAGTTAAATTCAGTACGTCTTATTGTGTTGTTGGGTATAAGAAATGGGTAGCTACTGCTACTTTCATAGGCACTGTCAATATTTGTATGGATATGCTCTTCAGGATGAATTTTGTTAGATGATTCATTCATATGCTCTGTATTATTATTTACTTTAGCCTGTGGCGATTTTTTAAAAACATCTGCATCTAATAGTATTTTTTTACTTTTCCCCGCTGCTATTTTTTTATAGCTAGAGAAACTTTCATTTTTTTTTTGCGATTCATTATCAGATGAATTCTCTTCATCTGATAACTCAAAATGAGAGGTATTAATTTGAGGAGGTGTGTAAATAAAAGGATTTTCGCCAACAAAACTTATTGGCACATCATTACCACTCTCTGTGCCACTTTCTTCATCTGCACTATATTGTAAACCTAACCCTATAGGCAGATTGGCTTGTATGGCGTTTGAATGGTTTGGATTAGGTGTATTTTTATTATTATTTTTCGTCTTTATTACTCTACTTAGGGTTTCGCCCTGTTGAGAGTTATTGTTTTTAGCATTGGCGATTTTTTCTGATATCAATGCAGGTGTTTTTTTATATTTAGCTGTATCGCTATGCGCAAGATCTTTAGAAGCTCGACCCAATGCGCTAGCAGACATACCCCCTATCACAACCGGCCTTTTATCAAAAGCATGTGGGGCTTTAATATTTAAAATAACGCTTTGGCCCGAATGAGAAGTAATAGCCTTCGAATTTACTGGGGAAACATGTGGGGCTGCAATAACAGAAGCCGTAAGTGGTATATCTGGTTTTTTAAAATAAAAAGGCGGTTTAGACTGTAATGTATGGTCATTTTCTAACTGGCTTTTAGCCTTTTTTTTATAAAAAATAGTAGCAAAAAGTTGCAAAAAATGGCTAATACGTTCGCCTATATTTTTTATAAAGTCATGCATCATACCAATATAGCTTTTCCTCTTATTTTTACGCTTAATTAGCCTTTGCAAATTGTGTGCTATTTCTATTGGAGCTTCTTTGGAAGACAAATCGGAAGCATGTACTGTATCGCTGCGATATGCTGTGGTGTGAAGTGCCTTTTGTGAGGGAGAGGAGCTGCTAGCTGCTCGGCCTATGCTTTGTGTAGCACTACTATTTGCCGCAAGGGTGGCGGCAAATTTCGAAGACTGCTGCATAGATCCTGCCGCTACACTACCAAAAGGGCCCTCTTCCTTATGGGTATGACGGGCTATGTCTCTTATATCGGATACCATTTGTAGTGGCCCATATAAGACAGGGGAGGATGGTATGTGCGGTTTAATGTTTTCTTTTTGCTCTAAAATAGCGCTGTCTGCCCTCTTTCCATATTGGACCTCTAGTTTTCTCCATTGCTCGTCTTTTTCTTGGAGCGCTTTTACAAAGTCATTATATTTTTCATAGAGAGGTGCTATTTTTTCCGACAATATTGTTTCTATATTTTGTGAAGTGTTATTTTTAACAGTTTGACTGCTTGCATTACCATTCTCATTGTAACTAGAAAAGTTATTTTTACCTGCTGAGGCAATGGAGGGAGTCATTGTTTCAGTAGAATAGGTATAAAATTTTGAAATAAATAAAAATAATCCTATTCTCTCCATAGCGCTCGCTAAATCACTATGCTGCCATTCTAATTGCATGCGATGATCGAGGTTATTTAAATCTAGCGCATCTACCTTTATAGCTTGTATTTTTTGTGTATATATTTCTATATCTTTAAGCAGGGTTTTTATTTTTATCTCTATATTTTCTGCCAGTACGATATTCCCATTTTCATTTTTAAAAATCTGCTCTTCTATTTTACTGCGAATAGCATGATCAATATTAACAATATCAGATCCAGGACCAATATTATCAAAAAAGGCTTTAATTTTAATATGGTGCTCTGTTAAATCTAAGTACTGAGAGTCTGCTGTGGCATGGCTACTATACAAAACAGGGTTGCCTGTTTTTGCCTGTTTATAGATCAATTTAAGCGCGTCAAACCAATTAGATAGCTCGTCTTCTGTATCGCTTACTTTGCTGCGGAGCGTAATGCCAGTAAGCAATTGCAAAGTAAGCTGTTCTACTAAACTTTTCTGTTCCAAGCTCTTGAAATAGGAATCTATGTTCTGTAATGCACAAAAATCTGGGCTAGCCAGATTGCCTCTTTGCACAGAAGAAGTCGGTAAAGTCTGAGCAATAGAAACGCAAGGATTCATGAAAGAGGCATGTGTGTTTGAAGACATGATAATCCTTTCTTGGATATAGACAACTTATATATTTACAATATAGTCAATATATTCAATTCGCTCAGCATATATTCTTATATACTATTTACAATTAATTTTTAGGTAATATAGAGTAAAAAATTTTCCTAATTTCTTCTATATCTTTTTTCATTTCTTCCATATTTTTCTTTATTTCTTTTATATCTCTATTAACACCATTCGCTCTATCAATATTTCTTGTAAGTTCTGCATTTTGTGCTTCATTTTTTGCTATTTCTTCCTCAATTTCTTTTGTCAATTTTAGTAATTTTTCTACTTCTTCCTTTTTCTTTTCATTTATTAGTGATTTTTTATTTAAATTTAAAAAAAACTTTGAAATAGTAATATTCTGGGATAACTGTTTTACCTTGTCTTGCAAATCCCTTTTCTCTGCAAAAATAGTAAGATTATTAGCTGTCAATTCTTCTATTTTTTCTTTTAAATCATTATAACTAGGTTTTCTGGAAGCAACTATGTACACCGGCTCGACAACAGATTTATCTTCTTCAGAGTCTATTTTAGGCATACTAGATGCGGGTGCTAATGCATTACTTTCTATAAGCGAAAATGATTTTGAATCTACTGATTCTGAAACAATACTATCGATACTACGCTCTAAATCAGTCCAGCTACCTCTTCTACTCCCTATTTCGCTTTTTATAATAGATGAATAGGAATTTGACGGTTCTTCTTTTTTTTCTATGCTTGAAACACTTTTACAAGGTGGTAAAATTGGAGGTTTTTTACTGAATGATAATATCGGTGTACTATTTTTCTTTTTTATTGCTGAGTACAGATTAGATTTCATGCGTGTTTCTATTGTATTTTCTGGCACAGTAAATTGGCGGCTACTGCTGCTATCATAGGCACTGTCAAAATTTGTATTGATATCTTTTTGGATGCGTATTGCTGCTTGGTTACTGCTAGAACTATGGTTGCACTTATGATCTTCTGAATAATCCTCTTTTCTTGAATTTTCCATCGAAGTTATATGTAGGGGGTTCGATAAAACTTCTACTTTCTCCAGTATATTTTTATATCCTTTTTTACTTTCCCCCACTGATGTTTTTTTAGGCATAAAGGAAGAATTTCTTTGCTTATAACTAGAGAAACTTTCATTTTTTGATACATTATCAGATGAATACTCTGCATCATATTCTGAAAAATTTGATTTATTAGTTTTATGAGGCAGATCAATCTCTTTGCCGTTTTCTTCATCTTTGCTATATTGCAGCCCTAATCCTATAGGCGAATCGGTTTGCATGGCATTTGAATTAGATGTATTTTTGCTATTATTATCTTTCACCTCTATTAACCCACTTAAAGTGTTGCTCCAGCGAGAGATATAACTTTCAGTATCGGCGTTTTTTTCTAATTCATGTTTTTTTAATTTTTCATTTAAATCTAAAATTTTATTTTCATACTCTTCTATCTTTGCATACAATTCTTCCAATTCATTATCTAATTCTAAAATGTAATTATTGTTATCTTGCTCAACTTGCTCAAAGTGTAATAATGATTGTTTATATTGTTGATCAACCACTTCTAAATTTTCATGCGCCTCATAAAAATCTTTTTTTAGTATTTTATTTTTTTCATTTAAGTTGCTAATATATTTATTTTTTTCATCTATGATATTTTTTGCATAGCATGCCATAGCATAAAGAATATACTCTAAACGCTCCAATCGCTCTAATTCAGGTGTTTTTTCAGTTAGTCCTATTTGTGCTTCTACTTTCACTGAATATTTTTTTATAGAGCTCCATTTTTCTGTAAGAGGACTCCATATTCGAGGCTCACCATCTTCCTCCCATTTAACCAGATCATTAATTTGGCTTGGCAGCATTGAGGATAGGTTATTGTTTCCTTCTATAATTTTTTTTTGCTCTAATAATGTAGCCTGTTTTATAGCGGAATGATTTATACTGCTGCTATGCACTTATTTCTCCTATTCATATATAAAATAGTGTTTTCTTGCGGCGTAATTTTTATTAAATAATCATGTTTCTTGCAATTGCAGTTCGAAATCTTTTTGTCTATTTTTTCGACCTTCCCTTTTTGCTCGACTTGCATTAATACGTGCTTCAAGAGTATCTTTAGCATTTTTAATAGCAGCTTCGGCTTTTTCATGAGTTTCATTATTAAAGGATTTCTTACTATTAGTATCTATTGAATCCCCATCCCCTAGCATCGCTATTTTCTGATTTAAATATGATTCTGAGTCTGGCGATTTTTCATTTTCATCTGAGTAATTCTGTAATGTAAGCTGATCTTGTACTATAGGCTCTTGAGCGTCTGTTCGAAGACTATGTGGTAAATAGCTATTTTTATCCATAACTTTTTGCCCATTTTTTTGAAAACCATATGCATTCTTTGATTGTTCTAATGGTTTAGAAACACGACTGTCATCACCTCCTGTAAGACTTACGTAATTTATAGCTCTACTAACGAGTGGATTGAAGGCTTCTGCGGATGCTACGCTTTGTCCCTGATGTTTCTGGTTTAAAGAATTTTCTGTTGAATTGCTTAAGCCTTGAATAGTTGGTGTAGGAGAACTATTCATCCGACCATTATTTCCTTTTATTTTCATTCCACCAGTTTTTGCTTTTGAAACTGGTGGAAAATTATCAGCAGTAGCATTAGTGTGTGCCAGCTTGTACTGATTTTGAGGTTCTGTTGCAGTTT
The DNA here is from genome assembly GCA_031963365.1 of Mycoavidus cysteinexigens. Classification (GTDB taxonomy): domain Bacteria; phylum Pseudomonadota; class Gammaproteobacteria; order Burkholderiales; family Burkholderiaceae; genus JASSUD01. The sequence continues at coordinate 1,960 of JASSUF010000070.1, read as the reverse complement.
TTGCTGTGTTTTCACTTTGCTCTTTATGCGTTATTTTTCCTGTGCTTTTATGTGATGCTTGCACTAACTGCTTCTGCAATATTTGCTGATTTTTATTTTTCTCCTCAGTATCTTCTACTAAAGCAGCATATCTAATTTGTGCTTTTTCGATCTCTTTGGCAATCTGTTCTACTTGTTCTGTAGCAATTTGCATAGTTACTTTTTGCTCAGCAGTTTTTGCGCTTATTTGTTCGAATTGCTTATACAAATTCTGCTTGGCTTTATTTTCTTTATCAGTTTTGTCTACTAAATAAGTAAATGTAGCTTTTGCTTTTTCGATTTTTGTATTGAGGCGAGTAACTTCTTCTTTATCAAGCTGGAGAGTATGTTCTTGATTAGCATTTTGTATACTTATTTTTTCTAGATTATCTTGAAGTTTTTTTGCATCTTGCTTTGTATTATTTATTTCATTTTTTACAGCAGTTTTAGTATTTTTTACCTCTTGTAACTCTACTTTTATTCTTTCTAATTCTTTTTTAGCTTGCTCACACTGTTCTTGAAGATTTTTTACATGCTGATTAGCATTATTTATTTCTTCTTCTAGAAGAATCTTAGAGTTTAGTGTTTCTTTAAATTCGTTGCTCAGGCTTTCCAAATTAGTTTTAGCATGTTCTAATTTTTTATTAGCTTCTTCTATTTTATTTTTTTCGTATATTAAAGCAGCTTCAGCATGGTTTGTTTTTTTATTAATATTATAAATGTCTTTTTCTATATCAGCTTGAATTTTTTTTGTTTCTTCATACTCTTTATTTATGCTTTCTAGTTTCGCTTCAGCTTTTTCCAGCTGTTCTTGAAGATTTTCTATATTTTTATTAGTATTATTTATTTCTTTTTCTGCTGTAAGTTTATAGCTTTGTATTTCTTTAATTTTGTTGGCCAGGTTATTTAAATGTATTTGAGCATACTTCAGCGCATTTTCTCTTTCAGTAGCTTGCGTGAGGTTCAACTGCACTGAATTTTCAGCGTGAGTTATATTTTTTATCTCTTTTATTAAAGCAGCTTGAGAATTTCGAGCTTCTTCCAGTTCGTTAGTTAAAATATTTAAACGTTCTTGAGTAAGTTTTAATATATTTTCTTGCTCAGTAGCTTTTTTTATGGTTTGCCTTAGATCTTTTTGCAAATTGTCTTTTAATGTTTGAATTTGAGTAATCTGTTCCTCAGCTGTCTTTTGCACCTGCTCCAGCTCGTGTTTTGTATTGCGAAGCTGTGTGGATGCATCTTCTTTCTCTGTTTTCAGCTGTGCAATCTGCTTGATTGCTGCAGCCTGTACCTCATCAGCAGTCTTTTGCACTTGCTCCAGCTCTTTTTCCTTATTCTTGAGCTGTGCAGAGGCAGCTTCCCACTGTGTTTTAAAATTTGCAGCAGTAGCCTGTTCTTTAGCCACCGTCTTTTTTAATTCCAGGTATGCATTCTGTAATTGCTCGAGCTGTTGTTCAGTATTGCTATGCTGAGCGGATGCAGCTTCCCACTGTGTTTTAAAGTTTGCAGCAGTAGTCTGTTCATCAGCAACTGCCTTTTCTAATTCCAGATATGCACTCTGTAATTGCTCAAGCTGTTGTTCGGCCTGGCTATGCTGAACAGAGGCTCCTTCCAACTGCTCCAGTTTTCGTTTCGTATTATTGAGCTGTGTGGATGCACCCTCCCACTGCCTTTTAAAGTTTGCAGCAGTAGTCTGTTCCTCAGCAACCGTCTTTTTTAATTCCAGATATGCGCTCTGTAATTGCTTGAACTGTTGTTCTGCCTGGCTATGCTGAGCGGATATTTCTTCCCACTCTGTTTTAAAGTTTGTAGCGGTAGCCTGTTCATCAGCCGCAGTTTTTTCTAATTGCTGATGTTTAGTTTGCAATTGCTCAAGCTCTTTTTGAATTGCACTACGCTGCGCTGCCTCTTTCTGCAGATTGTCTTGTAATGTTTGAATTTG
>JASSUF010000069.1:0-12937 GCA_031963365.1 Mycoavidus cysteinexigens | reverse complement strand
GATCTATACCCTTATCTCTAACCTTTGCCAGGTTTGAGAACCTGGGGAGTTACGAAATTAGATCGGCAATTAGACGCTATTGAGCAAAAATACCTCGAAATTGAGGAAGCAACCAAAAAATATGAAACCGAAGCAATGCAGCACGCTGGCACCATGATTAGCCTAGATAACGAAGCTAAGTTAGTTATCCATCGTGGGTTAGTTAAGCCTGCTGATAAAGCGAAAGTTCTTCCTATTGAACCAGCTGATGGCGATGAAAAGTCAAAAGAAAAACCTATCCACTCCGAAAAATTGAAGAGGCGGCTATCCGCCCATCGTTCAGCAGCAATGCAAGCTACGCTTGCTGTTCAGCCTGATATCGCGCTTCCCGTATTAATTGATCATTTGGCAAGCCAGATTTTTTATGGTGGTTGCACTAACTCAGTTATCCATGTTCGAGCGACAACCTTTGAATATGCTTTGCAACAAGACGCCGAAGATTTAGAAGCCTCGCCAGCTTGGAAAGCCATTGAAAAAGAACGTGCCAGTTGGAAAGTCCTATTGCCTGTATCCAAAGAAGAATTGTTTGATTGGCTACTTACTCAAACGCAAAAGGTACAAATTGAACTACTGGCTTTCTGTGTTGCGATGACGATTAATGGAAATGCAGCGCCAAGACCAGAGCTTGGCGTGCCAGCAATAGATAAATTGGCTAACGCAGTAAAGTTAGATATGGGGGAATGGTGGAAACCTACGCGAGCAGGTTATTTTGATCACGTTTCTAAAATGTATATCGCACAACTGATAGCCGAAAAAGTCTCTCCAAAAGCAGGGTTTGATATCACTGATATGAAAAAAGCAGTAGCGGCAGAAATGGCGGAGCAGTACTTAGTTGACACAAAATGGGTACCAGATAACCTACGTTGCCAAAAGGCGGCATAAGCAGAAAAAAAGGCGCTGTTCCAGTTGAGTAGCGCCTTTTTCTGCTTGTCGTCATAGCCGAAGTAATTAGTAAGCCTGTCAATTCAGGGTTTTTCGGCTTATTTCACAAATATTTGGCATCTTCGATGCTGTAATAGCAGAAGCGGCCTTAGCCGTTTTTCACTTTCAACTTTCCTCAAAACAATAAAAGCCTTAGGGCGTTCCCCCTTCGGGGTCGGGCTTTCGCGCTGCGCGTTGAGCCAGGCTACAGCCCGTCTCACCCCTGCGGGCTTCAATCCCTAACGCACGCGCCTTTGGCGCTTCAAAAACCTAGTCAGATTGCGGCCCAATAGGGCCTCCAGATCGGCGCTCGCCGCGCTGCTTTTTGCGTCGGCAGCCATGTAGGCCATACCACCGTCTTTCCTTAGTCACTCGTCTTATCCCGCGAACATAGCTCACCTCTTTCCCCTGTGCAAGGGCCGCCCCTGCGGGGCTGAAATGCCATCCCGTTCAGTGCTCGCCTACGGCTGTGCTCCGCGTGCGGCACAGCATTTCTCCCTTGCACAGGGGAAAGAGGCGGCTATTTTTATTCGCAGGACGAGCGACTAAGGAAAGACGGCGGCATGGCAGACCAATACATCTGGATACCTCAACAAAAAAATTGACAGCGGACTCACGATCTTGGAATCCGGTCAGCTTTTAAAAACCAGGGCAAAAGCCTTTTATTTAAATAAGCAAAAAGGGGAGTTGAAAATGGATAAACAAAAACAAATGAAGTTTAGCGCGGTAGATATTTCAGAAAATAAAATATTTATGTATATGACGAAAGGTTTTGATGCTGATGAATCGGCTGATTTTATAGAGAAAATCCTATGTTCTTTAAATAAAGAAGATGAAATAAATGAGAGTGATATCCCCTATTAAATATTAATCTTTGTTTTAATTAAATTATTTTTACAGATTAAAATGAATGTGCCTAACAATAAATATTGTGCTGAGTATATTAATAATATTATTTTTAATGCCATGAAAATTTATCATGAATTACAAGATTTTTTTGAAGCTAATGCGTCATTAGAAAAATTGATGTTTGATTATTGTATTGCAAGGGAAGGTCAAGTGAAATTTGTAGAGTTAGAAATATAATTTTTGAAAGTGATAAATAATTTTATTTAATTGGTTTAATGGAGATCATTATGCAAAACAATACTTTTGTCGGAAATCTTGTTAAAAATCCAGTTTTAACTGCCAATAATGGGTGTGATGTTTGTAAGTTTACATTGATATCTAATGAATTCATCGAAAAAGATAAGGAATCAGGAGAAATTCGTGAACGCATTGTTTGTATTCAATTTACCGCATTTAAAGATAGAGCAAAGGCGATTGCTAAACATACATTGAAAGGAGATCAATTGCATATTATATACCGTATAGAAAATAACCATTATATAGATAAAGAAACGGGTGAAGATATTTATGGATATAACTTCATTGTTAAAGAATTTAAATTTGGTTCGCATGGAAAATTGAAGAGAGAGAAATTTAATAGCATTGATTCTGAATCTAATCAGTAAATTATATAGCCCCCTGTTTTAGTGGCAGGGGCGATTATATTAAAAATTGTAGAAATTGAATATTTTATTAAATAATGAGATAAGTATGTCTAATAAAAAAAGCATGGCGAATCACAGAGTTAAAGCTAAATCACTTATATCAGTGATTTCCAGTATTTACGGGAAATATAATTATATAGCTTTAAATAATTATGAAAATATGAAAGTTTATAATTTTGATGAAATTGAAAGAAATGGGCAAGAGATTTTTAATGAAATTTGTAGGATTAGAGAAGTTATTTTTGGTGATGAAAACGAAAAAATATTTAAATTTAATGAATCTGATTTCGATTTTCCTTGTGATACGGTGCAAGCTATAAAGTATTGTGATTACTTAGACAGTTATTATTATGCTTATGGAAGCCCGCAAAAATTTAAAACAACAATTAATATTATGCGAACAATGTTTCATTCCGATCTTCCGGGATATCATGAATATAACTGGGGGTTTGAGTAATTTATATATTTAATTTTAATTAACTGAACATATATTGCGCGGAATAATATATTTATTGAAAATATCGCTGGTATATTAATTTTTCAGTAGTCCATATATATAAAATTAAAAATTAATGAGCCATTTATTTTTAAATATTATTTAATAGAGATAATTATGGAAATTTACAATGAAAAAAATAAAACAAGTGAATTAATTAAAAGTGTTGCAATTGATAATTTAATTGCAACAAGAAATTTTATTTTAAATAAATATTTTAATGCTTTTGAATTAATTCATGACGTTCATGATATTATTAAAAATAATTCTATGTATCCACCAACTATAAATATTGGATATGAAAGCATGTACAAATTAGATGAATCAAAAAAAGCAATCAAAAAATATATTGATAAGGAATTTTGGAATCATTTATTTGATAAATCTGGAGTAAAAGATTTTATGGATAGTGAGGCCAAAAGAAAATTAATTGAACCGTTGTATGGAAATGGTAATATACCTGATTTTATACATGAAAATATTATTTCTACTTTTTTAGATATTTATAGCAAACGAAATGATATGTTTGAGAGAGGTGTAATAAATTTATTTAAAGGACTTTCTTGGAATTATAAAACAAATCAGCCATTCAAGTTTGGTAAGAAAATAATTATTAATGATGCGCTTAGTGATTCTCCTTGGTCTTATTGGTCTATAAAAAGTTATGCTTTAGATAAATTAGAAGATTTTCAAAGAGCATTCTGTATTCTTGATAAAAAACCTGTTCCAGATCAAAAAAATAGTATGTCTGAAAAATTAGAAAGATTTTCTGATGATCAATGGAAAGGAGAATATTTTGATTTGAAATTTTATAAAAAAGGAACGATACATTTAACTTTTAATAGATATAATTTGGTTGATGGTATGAACAAAATACTATCTAAATATTATCCAAATGCTTTAGCAAATGAAAAAAGATAGAGTTTTATATAAGGCTTGATGTAAATAATATTTTTTAAAAAATTATTAATTGAAATTATATATAAATGTAATAATGTTTTTATATTTTAATTGGCCGTGAAATTTATTCAATCGAACATCTTCCAATTCAATTTATAATATGAAAATAATAAATTTAAAAGTATTTCAGATATTTTTTAAAGTCTAATAAATATATAATTTTACGAAAATATATATTTATTAGATTTATTTTTCTCTTGATTTTTTATTTAAAAAATGATCTTATCCACTCAAGCCGAGAAGAAAGAAATGGAAAAAATACCAGTTTGCAGGGATAGCCCCGCACCCCTAAAAATCGCTCACACACCACGCAACTAAGGTTGCAGGCGTGAAACCCAATATTGACAAGGATTATAACGAGGCGACACCGAAAAGATGATATGGCGACACCGAATACTATTTTTATCGCCAAACCCTTATGAGAACTAGAAAATGCCAAAAATAAAAAGAATAGGAAAAGGCAAAACGGGAAGATTCAATATACGGCTTGATAACGACACCGCTGATTTTTACCGTAGTGAAGCAAATAATCACGGATTAGACGTGTCTGAATTTTTTAGACAATTACTTATGCGGGGTGTGATCGCTAGCAGTGTGCGAGACATTCAAGAAGATTTAAAGTGTACAGCGGCTGAAATTCGAGAAAATTGGAATGATAGAGACCATGCTATTCCTGATGAAATAACCCTTTCCCTTTTCACTTGTGAAGAGCTTCTTAAGTTAATTATAGGAACAAGGGATATTCAAAAACTCTACGAAGCGCAAAACACAGCACAAGTTAAATTAAAACAGCTAAACTCTAAAAACCATAAAATGTAGCGTAATAAAAACTAAAATACAGAACGCAGCGTAAGCCGAATAAAAAAACTAAAAGGGGCACGATGTGGCTAAACGTGAGGGTAGGGGAAACCTACGGAGTTTTTCGCGGGGTACTGAGTTATGGCTTCATCAAGCCAAGCTTTTTTTTGTCGCGTTGAGAGCAATTTTAATCATTACGGCTTTATCGAGTGCGCTAACCACGGGTATCTATTTTTGGAAAGCTACGATGCCCAATGAGAAATATGCGTTAGAACGTCATCTACTCGCGCAGGCACTCAATACAGTGCCTTTAGCAAACAGCAAAATCGATTTAAACGTCAATGGCCGTCTCTATCAAATAGAAGCGAAAGAGGCGATCCGCCTGACAGAGCAAATAATGGCTGGCGTGCTGCAAAAATTTCAAAAGGCATGCTTATGGGGGCTAGGCGTTGCATTAGGGGCGGGAGTTTTAGTTGCTTTCTTTTTGTGGCGCTACGGCAAGCAAAAAATAACGGATAAACGATTACGTGGTGCGCAATTGCTCGAAGGGCCAGAATTAGCGCGTGTTATGCACGCCCGCTCTGATGCGAGTTATTACCAGATTGCGGGTGTTCCTATGCGCCGTAATTCTGAAACGCTTCATGCCTTGTTTTGTGGTGCCCCAGGCACCGGAAAATCTCAACAGTTCTTTGCGGTAATGAAACAAATTCGCGCACGTGGTAAGCGCCTGATTGTGTATGACCCTACCGGAGAGTACACCCAGGCCTTTTACCGCGAAGGCAAAGATATTCTGATGAATCCGCTCGATGCTAGAAGCCCTAATTGGAATATCTGGCACGAAGTGGCCAAAGATTACCATTTTGACAATATTGCCAATGGACTCATTCCTGACCCTGCCGAAGCAGATCCATTTTGGGCAAAAGCCGGTCGTATGGTACTCAAAGAAGTCTTTCGGGTATTAGGCCAAAAAGGACAACGCACAAACCAAGATTTATATAAAGCCATTGCCAATAGTAATTTGCAAGAGATGTATACGCTGCTGCAAGGAACGCCAGGGGCAACGTATGTAGACCCGCTCACGGAGCGCACAGGCATGTCTATTAAGATGACGGTGCAGAATCAATTGGAGTCTTTCCGCTTTCTACATGATGCAGGAGAGCCTTTTTCGATTCGAAAATGGGTGCAGGAAGAAGGCGATTCTTGGATGTTTATCACCGCTAGAGAGTCGATGCGCGAGGCATTAAAGCCGGTGCTTTCGCTATGGGTGGATATCGCTATTAAAGCCGTCCTTGATCTGGATCCTATTCACGAAGAGCGACTTTGGTTCAGCCTGGATGAATTACTCACGCTTCAAAAGCTCGATATTCTGAAGTTGGCGATCACAAATACCCGCAAGTATGGCCTGTGTTTTTTGTTAGGTATGCAAGATCTTCCGCAGTTTTATGCAATCTATGGACGGGATATAGCCAAAACCATTATTTCAGGGTGCCAGACTAAGCTGTTATTGCGCGTCACTGATGGCGCGGCAGCGAAAATGATGGCTGAACTCATGGGTCAGGTAGAGATAGATGAAAAAGAAGAAACGTTGAACTATGGTCTTAATACGCATCGAGATGGCGCAAGCGTTTCTGGTCGACGAATAATGCGGGACATTGTGCTGACTTCAGAGATACTGACTCTGCCTGATATGACAGGCTATTTGATCGTGCCAGGGGATTATCCCATTGCTAAAGTGCAATATGACTATGTGCCTATGCAAAAAATTGCAGAAGGTTTTGTGGAGCGTAATGAGTTTGATATTGATTTTAATTTGGCATGTGAAGCACAAATAGAAAAAAACGCAATTTAATAAATTTTTTCCACAAAAAATATAAAAAGAAAAAGCTATTTATTAGAGGCTATCGTTATAACTTCCTTAGAAGTTTTCCTGTTATTATAAAAAAATCAATTTCATATGAATATCAATATATCGCCTTCCAATAATAAAAATAATATATTTTTAAATATAGCTACACCGTTAGGTATGAGCTATAAATTTACCTCCTATCTCATGTTTTTTATGCTGTATGGATTTCTATTCATTGATATTAGACCTGAAATTTTTAAAGTGAGTAGTGAGATTTTGCCTAACATAGGAGGATGGAAAACATGGTTATTTTTTTCTATCATGGCAGGGTTAGTATTAACGATTAGACGGAGAGTAAGTTATATTCATTCCACGCTTTCGGATGCTTCTACGCTAACTAATATGTTTTTGGGGTTTGTTAGCACATTATGTTGCGTATTCTATATATTCGTATTGTACGAAACTTTTCCAAACATACTTTTCTCTAACCAACTTGGAGTTTTTTGTTGGTTATTCCTCGTTTCCCCTTTTGGGCTTGCAATCATAATATTAAGTGTTATATCGATTGATGCCAGTAAGATCTATATTCAACGAACAATATAAATAACATATAACTAATATAGCTATGCCCAGTTCTGCTTAAATTTTCTTGAATAAGTGGATAGGTAGGGGATTTTATCCTGGCGAGAAGCATCGATGATTAGCCTGAACAATGTGGGAAGTGCAGGGCAAGCGCTGCATTATTTCTCAAAAGACAATTACTACACACAGCATGAGGGATTAGCGCATTCAGAATGGTTTGGCAAAGGCGCTGTGCAATTGGGCTTAATCGGTCAGATTGAGCCGCACACTTTCCAGAATATATTGGTTGGAAGTATAGACAACCAGCAATTAGGAAAATGGATCAAGAATCCAGAGACTGGAAAGAAAGAGCGCCAACATCGTCCTGGCACAGATGTCACTTTTTCTGCGCCTAAGAGTGTGTCTCTACTGGCAGAAGTATATGGCCAACATGCCGTGAGGGAAGCGCATGAGACAGCAGTGAAAGCCGCGCTTACTTATATCGAGAAGAACCTTATCCATACCCGCTCGACTAAAGACGGAAAAACGCAATCGTTACAGACGGGCAATATGGTAGTAAGCCTGTTTCGTCACAATACCAGCCGAGATTTAGACCCTCAAACGCATACCCATGCAGTCATCATGAACGCCACGCTACGTTCAGATGGTCAATGGCGCTCCTTGGTAAATGACGAGATTTATCATTCACAACGGCTTATCGGCGCACTCTATACCTCCGAGCTTGCGTATCAATTGCAGGCACTAGGCTATACGATTGAACGAACTGATGAGCACGGAAATTTTGAAATTGCAGGCTTCACACCAGAACAACTGACGCACTTTTCTCAAAGAAGAGCAGAGATTACGGCCGCTTTACAAGCAAAAGGTATTTCCATTGAACAAGCCTCGGCACAACAAAAAGAAGACGTAACCCTCAAGACACGCGCCCATAAAAAACAAGTCGATCATGCTGAATTGATCACTACCTGGAAAGAGCGTGCTCAAAGTGTGGGTATTGATTTTCAAGTGCTGCAGGACAAAGCAGAGCGCCATCAAAAGGAGGGTATTTCAACACTTGATGACCCGCTTAAGGGATTGGAAGCGATGGAATTTGCCGTTGAACACTTAATTGAGCGTGAAGCGGTGCTTTATAAGAATGATCTCTTGGAAACCGCGATCAAGCATGGCGTGGGCCGAGTATCCCCAAGTGAAGTGGAGAAAGCCTTTACGCACTTAGAGAAAATGGGCGGGGTAATCAAACTGCCAAATAATCAGTACACGACCAAGCGCATGCTCTCTAGCGAAAAGCGCACGCTCGATCAAATCCGTGCGCAAAAAGGCCAAGTTGCTAAGATCATGGCCACTGAAGATGTGGCTAAGCGCATCGCATTGGCGGAACGTCAGCAAGGTTTTGCCTATACAGAAGGCCAGAAAGAAGCCATCAGTCGGTCTTTGTCTACACAAGACCGATATATCGCTATCCAGGGCCTTGCAGGGACTGGCAAAACCACGATGTTAAGAGCGTTGCGAGAAATCGCACAAGAACAAGGCTATACGGTGCGCGGCATGGCCCCTACAGGCGCTGCAAGTAAAGCCTTGGCAGGATCCACGAAGATTGCGGCAGATACCGTCTCTATGTTCTTAATTAAAGAACATGCGCTTCAAAAAGATATTGCGTTTGCAAAACAGCACGCACCAGACTTTACGCGTAAATGTGAACTGTGGATTGTCGATGAGAGTTCATTTCTCTCTCAGTATCAAAAAGCCGATATTGATGCGGCCGCGCAAAAGGCGGGGGCAAGAGTAGTCTATGTAGGTGATGTGCTCCAACTGCAAGCCGTGGAAGCGGGTAAGCCTTTTGAGCTTGCGCAGAAGAATGGCATTGAAACGGCCTATATGACCGAAATCAGTCGGCAGAAGACCACTACCTTAAAGCGCACGGTAGATATCGTAGTAGGCCGTGACCAATTGGAGAAAGGACAACGCTTAACGCAAGTCCAACTCCATCATAATGCGCGTGCTTTTGCGCATATGGACAAGGCAGGGATGGTCCATGAAATTGAAGAAGATCCTATAGGCGCAGTGGTGAAAGATTTTCTTAACCTTAGTCGTATGGAGCGAGAAAGCACTATTGTGATTACGGCGTTTAACAAAGATAGAACCAATATCAATAGTGGGATACGCCAAGGACTAAAGGAGTTAGGCGAACTGTCGAGCGATGAAGAAAAATGTGAAATCCTGATCTCCAAAGGTTGGACGCGTGCGAAGATCAAAGAAGCGCAATATTACAAAGCAGGTGATGTAGTGCGCTTCGGGCGGAATTATAAAAATACAGATCTTATTGTCAAAAAAGGAGAATATGCACGGGTTAAGGCTATAGATGCCGCTGGCGGTACGGTTTTGCTGAAAAAAGCAGACGGTACGACGCTTACGTGGACGCCCAAAAAGCATAATAAGGTCGAAGTGTACGATGCAGAAAACCGTGATCTAGCGGTAGGCGATCTGATGCGTATGACACGTAATGGAGAGCAATTTAAAAACGGAGATGTAGTTCGTGTCAGAAGCATAGCGAGCCAGGTAGCCTCCCTGGAGCTTTACAAAGGGACAGAACCTTCTTTGCATCAAGTGAATTTGTCGCAGAATCCGCATTGGGATCATGCGTATGCCGTGACCCTCCATAGCGCCCAGGGATGCACGCAAAAGCGGACTATTTTCCACATTGATGCGAAAAAGGAGGGAGCCTATACGGAAAATAAAAAATTAGAGCATTGGGCACAAATATTTGGCGCACGTAGTTTTTATGTAGGTGCTACGAGGGCTAGCCATACATTAAAAATTTATACGAATAACAAGGCCCAAGCTGCGCAAGTAATATCTGCTCACCAAGATAAAACCAGTGCGGTAGAAGTGATACAGGAAGCGCAGAAGAGCAGGGCAGCTATACAAAAAAGGCAGCAATTTTCTAGGTAGAAGTACTTTGACTTATCGCCTCATTTTCGCGAATCCTTATCTTCCCTATCAATCTACCAAACTTTCTCAGCCATTCAACTTCCTAGCAAAATCTTCTTTTTTCGTTTCTCATCTGAGCACACTTAACTAATAAAGTTATTCATAACTTTATTAGTTACAGGTGATTAGCCCTGGCGATATTTTCTAAAACTGAGTATTTTGCCTGACTCAACATCCTAATATGGAGGGGCTTATGGTTGACGGTTCCGTTAGTGCAGCCGTACAAAATGGCCACGATCTTGCTGCCTTATATAGACAGCAGCGCAGCCATAGCATTAGTAGTGCAGATAGCGGCGTAGCTTTCATAAGCACAGATAAGCTACCGCATACGAAGAATGAGAATACGATTGTTCTGCACCCTCCGCTATCGGAACTGCCAGAAGTTGAAAATACACTCGGTGGAAATCTACAAATCATAGAGCATAGTGAGGCCTGTTTAGCTAGTACGACAGAACTGCTGCCAGACCAGTATGAACAGATTCATACTACGTTACTCCGTGCTTTTAAGGTGGTTGAAGACACTACAGAAAAGCTATGCATCTCCTTTAATGCCGATAAACTCAACAATGCCTTTAAAAAAGAGGATATTAGTGAAGAGGCAGATACGGATCTTAGCCTTTTTAAGGAAATCCCCAAGTTTAAAGCCCTATTTTGTGAAGTGAAGGAAGCGATTCATGGGCTAAAAACGGATTCATATAGCAAGGATGCACTTAAGAAGCTGGAAATTGCACAGGTAAGCTTAAGTGAGCAACATGCCATCTTAAAAAGCAATCTTCCAGCGCCACAATCTAAAGCATTCAAAATTTTTAACTATGTGTTAGAAGGGCTTGGCACATTAATTACCATTATTTCTATTGCATTAATGGGCTTAGGCGTAGCTATCTCTACAACAGCGCCTTGTACTGCTGCGGCAGCTATTTATTTGATAGTGAGAGCGTGGAGGGAGAAAGTAGCTCTTCCAGAAGCCAATAAGAATATGTATCTTACGAGCCTTGAAAAATTGTATGCAGATACTTTTTCTGCTCTAAAAACAATGGATGAAGATATGCTTACTATTGAACTACGAGAAGCTAACGCAGCACTGCTTGCAGCGCAGCGTAAAAACGCAGAAGCACAGAGACAGCAAATAGAAGAGGCAAATCAAAAGCAATTAGAAGCCACGCAAAAAATTTTAGATGCTATGTCTCGGTCAACTGTAGAAAAGGCACCTATGGACACCTTGGTTGCTGTGATTACAAGCGCCCCGACTATTTCAAAAGAGCAACGTGAAGCGCTTAGTAGCTGGCTTGAAAGGACACCTTCACCAGATTCAGATCGCGTGCCTTCGAATCTACAAACGGCTTCGGCAGTGGCTTTTGTAGATCAAGTTTGAAGATATCTTTTCTGTCTTATAGATAATGGGGAAAGGTGTGTTTATCATAAAGCAATTTCAACAACATGCGGCAATAAAGCAGTGGCAAAAGCAGTGGCAAGCAGAATACGAGTGTAAGATGGCAGAAGCGCGTGATGGACAGAAGCAGCTACTACATAAGCATGTGCGCGAACTTAGAATACAGGAGCAAGAGGGCGCGGTGTTGCAGCTGCAGCTACAACAAGCACGTGAAAATAACGAGAAATTACTTGAAGAACTCCGAGCTTCTTGTGCTACAGAGGAAAAATTTGACGCCTTAATAAAATTAGCTCAGGAAAGAACACCATCACCTGATATAGCTTCAAAGCACATTACTTCTGAAGCTCTCACAGGCCAAGCATAAAAATTAAAAGGTTTTGAGAGTTTTTTTGTTGAAGTGCTTACAAATAGCGTAAAGCTAAATGGTGCTAGAAGAGCCTCCAAAGATAAGACGCAGAGTCTTATCTTTGGAGGCTTTTTTGATTTTGAATATGAATTCTTTTTACTCTCTTAAAATTCATGGCGCAGAAATACATTCAAAACCCTCATTGAGCAAGTTTTGACATTTTCGAGAAAAGTTTTTTTATGGTGTTAGCAGACACCTAACCTATATAACTTGCTTTTTCAACGGCGCATTTTTTGACAATGCTTGAAAAGAGTATAGACAACATCGCATTCAATATTTTTTGCTTCATCTGTAGTAGTTCTGATTTGATCGTACAGTAAGACCTTGATTCTTATTTGTCGAAAGCTGCCATTCTTTTTTCACGGATTACAGAAAGTTTCTCCCAAAATTTCTTTTCCGCTTCCCTATACCAGCCTTCCGCGCGTAGCCTCTCTTTAATAGCCTCAAATTGAGGGCGAAGTTCTGTCATTAATTCTGCCATCCCTTCACGTCCATGAGTAATTTCTCTAATAATACTTTTAACTGCTAGAGAATCATTGTAAATTTTCTCATTTTCATAAAGAAGGCTGAAATTTGTTAAATCATATGGAAATAGATAGCGATTGCATGTACCTAAAATGAAGTAAGCTACAGCGCGGCGCAGCTGGATATCGTATTCATTTGTATCACTCTGAGCAACCAATAAAAGCCGCTTAAGCGCTTCTGGGCCAGCAGCTCTGAGTTCAGAACGCCTCATTAAATAATGCTTTTGTCCTGGCGTAGCAGTTTTAAGCAAATGCTGATCTTCGGGCGTAAGCTCAATTTTCATGACATATCAAAGTGAGAGTTAGGATTCAAAGCCTAGATTGAAATATCGCGCAACTTCTTAAACTTTACATAAGATGAATTATCGCTCTTTTTTGGTGTAAGAGCAAAGTTGTAGTGTCGTATCTGAGCAAAGTTGAGATGTCGCATGGCA
>JASSUF010000003.1:0-41089 GCA_031963365.1 Mycoavidus cysteinexigens | reverse complement strand
CCTATCCCTTTTGCTAGCCGCCAGTTACGCGCATGCAATCCATAGGACGTGCCGGTCATCTGCGTTGTCGTGAATTTAATGGCTTCTTCTACGAGGATTATGTCGGACAGCGTGGCCTCCGCCAACCATTTTACTTTTTCCAGATTCGCGTTGGCACCTAGGGCCTCCTGCGCGGCAAAGTCCAGTTTATTGGCAATCCAATTTACGTACTTCGCAGCATCCTCAAAGTCAGGCTTATATGCTCTCAGAAGATCATGGGCTTCGCCTTGCAAGGGGAGGGGAACTTGATCCAGCGCCCAGCTCATATGGTCTTCTAGCGTGCCAGAATGCGCTTGCACCTTCGCACTTGCCGCAAATTCGAGCAGCTTGCCTGCCTTCGCCTGTAGCCCTTGCTTCGCCTGCATGCCTTCCTCTGGCTGCGCATTTTCGGCTGTGCGCATCTTCGCTTGCGCTTTCTGGACCTTTTTGGCCTCACTTGCAGAACCTATGAGCTGTATTGCCCCTTCTCGTAGTTTGTGCACCTCATTGAGCAGCTCCAGCCCCACTGTACCAAGCGCTGCGGTAGCCAGAGTGGCATGATCTACACTACCCGATCCAATACCCCCTTCTTGTTTAGAAGAAGGAGAAGCCATCGCATGCCGGATCCCTACAGACACCGGCTTCTTCACAGCGGCAATGGCTGCATGCGCAGAATCCGGCACTTTCTTCGCAGTCTGTATACGACGGTCTATAAAAGCATTAAAGTCTCTGAAGGTCGCATACCTATCGTAATCGCGTGGATCGATACCCAAGCGCGTTATATCCGCGGCACGTCGCTTCATGTTTTTTTCCGCCCGCTCGCCTACCGCTTTGTATGCGTGGGCTAATCCCTGTGCCGGCGCCGTTGCAACATTAAAAAGATATGTGGGGCTATTCTTTAGAAAAGATTTGCTGGCGTCACCCACTTTAGCGAGGAATCCGCGTCCCTCTTTAGCCTGATCGGCTTTGGCATCCTGCTTGATCCTTTTTGCTGCCTGCGTAAGCTGCAAAGAGAGATCCACAAGCGTCTGTGCGCCTCCCCGTATCAGCCTCTCGTCGTCCGTCTGGACGGGTTGGTAAGTCCGCTTGTCATACTCCTTGGTGATCTCGCGTGCCGCTGCGTTTACCTGCGTTGCTGCCTGCTCCAGACCGGTAGCCGCTTTCTTCTTGGCATTCTGTGCCGCCTCCTCTTGCATCCCTTTAAGGGCTTCCTCTACCAGCTGTGCTCCCGTCTCGTTATTTTCCCCTACCACACGCTCAAGCGCCTCCTTGTTCTCGACCTCAACCACCCAATCCTGGGCTTGCTGATTTGTACTAAGTAGCGCTTGCGTGGTATTGAGCAGCTCCTCGACCGCCTCGTTGAGGTACATCGCACTGGGGCTTCGCCATCCTGTTTGGGCCGCTTTCTGCGAATGGCTCCATATTAGCGCTTGGGCCGTCTTCAGCCTTAACATCTGCTTATGGATAACCTGAACGGCAGCGGGTATCGCATCAGGCCACTCGGCCTCTCCTACCTTTGTCTTTGACAATAGCTCCTCGAGCTTGTCATGGGAGAACGCCTGTTCGTTACGCCCGGTGGATATAAATTCCTGCCACTGTGGGAATTGCTTGCGCACAGCCGCACGAAACTTTGACTTCGAAAACTGTAAAGCGTGCCAGTCGATTGAAGGCAGCCCCAAAGTCAAATCTACTACTTGAACAGCTGCCTCCTCACCAGAAGACACTCCATGCATCGAGTCTTGAGCGTGCTTGGGCTGCTCTTCCATTGCATCAAAGATACCCATATACCAATACCCTGTTTTCAACTGTTCAATGCCATTACCGATATGCAGTGTCAGCAGGATTTTTTATCACAGAGCATGAGCGCAGAAGCACAAAGTAGCACGCCTATTCACTCTCTAACCCACGCCGAGAGCAAAAGGAGAATGTATAAGCGCGTTTGTTCAGCCATTTTAGGATGGATGCATATACACTCCGTATAACGGCAATGATTGCCGTATAGAGCAACGTACTCCCCAATATAATTAATATATTTTCAATGAAATTGCTGCCGTTGCTCCAGTCACTATCTGCAATAGCGGAAGCGAGGTATATCAGATACGCAATAACCCACAAGCCAAGGCCTACTACGCTCTCTTTAACAGAATGGGCCATGCATTTCTCTCTCTAAGCTAACATCATTATTAACTGATGTTATGTACGTTATAGAACGACGAGTTGTTGATAGGCAGAGCGCAAAGAATGGTAGATTGGTGGTGAGGCACGAACCCCAATATGCTGACCGCAATCTTTTTGAATGCCTGCCTCACCCCAGAAGACAGAATCACCTAATTAGCAAAGGCTAAGCCCAGCCCACCAGAAACAGGGGGAGATCCCCATCTACTAACAGGAATATTGACTCAATCATTGCGGTCTTTGGATAGAAAAAACCGCTTCGCCATCTGCAGGGGCTTGTGTATAGATAACACATTTTTAATAGACTGTTTTCTGGAGCAAAACAAACGTCCCCATTTCACCACTTGACTGTTGTATAAATGCTTTAATGCTTTTTCTAGCAGAGTGTCTATGGTTTGCATGCGTATTCCTTTTTTATAGGGTTATACTTTAACTGTAATTTTCTATTCTCTCCTAGATATCCCACATATTTTCTAAGGTATTTCCCTAATTCTCTTTATCTAATGTAAGCATCCATAATAAATAGCCTGTCTCTTTTCTTATTAGAATGTGCTCTTTTTAAGATCCAACTTACATAGCATTAAAAATATAGCGTGATCTTGTAAGAGATAGGGCGATACATAAAAAATAGCTGAAATAGAAAAGTCCGATGTTAACGCACCGGATTTTTTTATGAGTGGCCCCAGCCAATAAAATGCCGTTATATTACACCATATTAGCTTTTTCCTACGTGATGACCTCTATGGGACCTTATAGTGAATGGATAAAATAATGGAGTTGAAAGATACTAGTAAGCAACTTATAGCAGTAGCAGATAGAGCACGCCAAAAAGCTTATTTAAAAATGAAAGGTATTATCCCTGATAAACCATTTCAACTTGATTTATTATTTCCTAAAACTGTACATGATAATGAACGCTTTATTCCAAATGACTACGCAAGGTCCTCTATATTCACTGCGCGTAATAAAAGAACACCTCGCCTGAACTTGGTACGAGAACAGCTTTTCCATCTCCATGAAGGGGTGTCTATTTTATATACAGGTATTGAGCTGCGCGCAGAAGATGATGAAATAATATGGCTTCAAACCTTGCATTATGCTAAAAAATATCCATTAGGCGAGCCGTTTGAATTTTCTATCAAAGACCTGGTGCGCGATGTAGGATGGGCAAGAAATGGTCGTTATTACGAAAAAGCACGTGAATGTATATCACGCCTTAAGGCAAGTGAAGTATTAGTGCAAAATGATCGTAAATACGGCAAAAGTGGAGCCATTTCACTCATTGCTCAATATACCACGCGCAATGATCACGATGGTAAAGCCACAAAATATCAAGTATGGATTAATCCAAATTTAATATTATTATTTGCTGGTAATGATTTTACCAATCATTCATGGAAAACGTACCGTGATCTTACCCCTATTGCTAGGCGCTTAGCTGATTATATCTCTAGCCATAAAGTGCCCTACCCACTTAAAGTAGAGCAATTCCGCCAAATGTGCGGCTCCAATGAATTAAATCTTCCAAATTGGAGGCGCAATGTGAAACGAGCGTGCGCGGAAATCCAAAAAAAAGGAATTGCTAAACTAGTTGAACTGGACAAAGGAGATAATATTCACATTATCCGAAAATAAATCATTTTCGCATGCAGATACGAGTGATGAAGAGTCTAAAAACGCAGAAAATGAAAAAATTATTCTATGCGCGTTATCTTATTGTACAAAAAATAAAAATCTTACATCCCCCCTATGGATACTTATCGCGTACCCGATCTAGATGCTCTTAATGAAATGTATCCGGCGCCAACGGGCTTTGACCGATTAGGCCAAACATATTTTAGCCCGATTGTGCGGCAGACTGTCAGCGGCACTTACCTCCTTTTTCTTCATTGAGAACGTCGAGCGCTGCTTCAAGGAAGTGCGCCTTGTGATTAGCTTTCTGTAGTTGTATTTCTAGCTCATTGATACGTTGCTCCAGCATATACAACAAAGTACGGTGACTTTCCTCTCTATTGGCTCCTCTCGCGCAAGAGGAAATTCCCTTGCTCCAATCCTGCCGACCATGTTTGCGTAGCCACATTAGGACGGTCGTACGACCCTGGATTCCATAATGGCGCTGCGCCTCTTTATAGCTAAACTCGCCTTTTTCTACTTGCTCAACTACCGATAGCTTAAAAGCCATACTGTAGTCCCGTTGTGTACGCTTTGTATGCTTTGTTTCTAATTGCAATTGATGCTCCTTCTACACGAGATAAAACTGTCAACTTATTTTAGGGAGAGGCACTTCTTGAAAAGCACGCTTGAATTACTTCCAGCTCCACATCGTCCCAAGCCCCTATACATACATTTTTATCGCGCTGGTCATCAGTAACATAAAAACGATTGTCATCATATTACAAATAATTATGTGTACGAGATCATGCAATCGATCGCAAATTAATCATAGAGGTTGGTCTACTGTATATAGAAAGGAGGCACTCCCCATTTTTTAATGTGGGACTTAAAATTTGCCTCATACTTTATCTTAAACAAATACACTATACATTTCTATTAAATTTACAATTTAATAATAGAAAAAGCCTGCTTTTAATAGATGACTATTAAAAGCAGGCTTTTATAAAAATAAGTTCTTTTGCCTATGTTGAAATGTAATTTATCGACTAAACAATAAGAATACTTTTTTCAAAGGTAAGCAGGAGTTTTATTATGAATTTCCACATCATTGACAATGAAAATCTTATACTACATAAAGCAAACAGCCCTCCTTTCTACTTAGAAAGATTTCCTATTAGAAAGGTGCAGCAGCTATCAAGGGAAGTTGAATTAGAGCGGAGAGGATCAACAGATTCAGGAATAGGTCTTACTGAATCACAGCTTATTATTGGCGAGAAATACCGCTCTGAGCAGGTGACCGAGCTATCTACACATGACTCAGTACATCATATACATGATGTAAGAAAACAAGTAGCTATATCAAAAGATATATTTCCGGAAGAGGACGTAGACTATTCATTTAGAAATGGGAATATAGAGTGTTTTTTTGAAAATAAGGATGTAAACTATCGGTTTGAAGGTGGAAGTATAGAGGATTTTTTTGAAGATATAGATTTAATCTATTTCCATGAAGAGAGGATAGTAGAAATATACCCTGAAGATAGAGACATTTCAAAAACCCCCACCTCCATTATGGGCATAATAAAAAAAGCTTTTTACCATACCATAAAAATGATAGTGGAGCCTTATAAATTATCGTTATATGTATATATGGCTTTTATTTCCATAGTATTAGGCATAATACACTATTTGAGAGAGATGCTCTATACATGCCCTCTTGCTATACATGCGTCTCTGCAATCTTCCACTTAATGGGTGCACGCCTATAACGGCAGAAAGTAATTGAAACTCTATTCCATATTTTTTACAGGAATAAAGGAGCCTCTCATGCCCTCTCCATCAACATAGTCATAAACGGTTACTGCACTAGATGCATGCCGTGCACTCATATTGCCTGCAAGAAAGAAGCTGGCACGACGCCATATATATTTCATATCTTCTCATCTCTGAGCATTAGACATCATGCATAGCATAAGTCCGAATTCCGCGACACATTCTTTATACACACCTTTAGAAGCACCGCTTCCCATTCCTAATTCTATTTATCGCAGTAAAAAACCAGTAGGCCTCAACGGTCCTCGTGAAGCAGCAAACAAACTCACAGATACTCGTCTTAAACTTAAAAAGCACTACGCACATCGTGTAGCGCCCACGCGCGTATACGAATTGCTTTCTTCTCCAAGAGCCCTGCAAACGTATATAAACGATCCCTCTTTCCGGAAACTGATCGACAGCATTGCCGCGCAACAGTTAATCAAAAAGGATTGCTCTAAGGATATAAAGCCATTTTTTCCTGCTTATATGCAGGAAAAAATGCCTCATTTCGCAGAGCCATGCAAATTAGCCCCACAAACACGGCATATATTACTGGCAGCTTATCAAGCTATTGAACCTAATTATGAAGACTATTGTCGCGCGCAGATAAGTGAATTATTTCTCTCTAAAGAAGCTGTGCTTGCTTATGAAAGCAATCCTCTATTCCAAGCACTCATCGACAAAATGGCCTCAAAGGAAGTTATAAGAGGCGATTGCTTCAAGATCATTAAGCTGGTTTTGTCCATAGACACAAAAAAGCCAAAAATAACGCGACAGGATTTAATTCATATTCGACTCCTCCATCTAGAGACTCTACCCGCAGCGGCTGATTTAGACACGCTACTGCATGCACCATTAAATGAGGAATACGGAGTTTTTATTATCCAAAATTTGGTCTTACTATTAACCCAAAAACAGGATCCACATATAGAGGCTTTTCTGAAAATTTCGCCTACAAAGGTGAAATATGGCCTTGTATGGGCTTGTGTAGGGTCGGATGCATTCACAATGGAATATATGCTGGAAAGCAATATGTTCCAAGCATATAAGTATAAGATAGATGAGGTCAATCTCATGCGTTTGACCGCCTATCCCATGCATTGGGCTGCCTATTTTGGGAAAAAAGATTGGCTTGTGAAATTTATTTTGGCAAGCATGGAGTTAAATGAGCTGGATGAGCAGGGGAAAAGCCCACTGCACTATGCAATTCAAGAGGGCAATATAGAGATAGTTGAATTTTTGATCCAACACGGCGCGGTTAAAGACCTACAAGACAGCCACGGCAAGACGCCTGCGCGTCTTGCATTTGAAAAAAACCATGGCCCACTATTTGAGATTCTTTTTGATGCTAGTTGCTTTAATCCATGGCACAACCCAAAAGATTGCGCCCTACTGCAAAAGGCAAAAAAGTGCGGACATAGCAATATTGTTAGAATTTTGCGTCGCACTGTAGAAGCGCGATTTCCTCGCAGCTTATCTTGGCTTGGCACATTTTTTAGTTGGTTTTTGACTTGGCGCCCGATATTTTAAGTGATAAGGATAAAGCTACTACCGATCCCCATTTTAGGTCCCACTTAACCTAGGCATATTTAGTTTTATTTTGTGCAATATTAGTTTTATTTTGTCCAATAGCCTTTAAAATATCGTCCATCTTTCCACTCATATCATCCATCTTTTCGCTTAACTCAGAAAATTCTTTTTTTAATTCAGCCTGTGCATGTTCAATTTTAAGAATGTCAGGGCTAAGAAGGCGTGGAGGAGAGTGACCTATACGTAAATCAGGCATATCAGACATAGCAGAATCGTTGGAGTATGAGCGCAGCATGTCGGTCCCAAAGCGCTGCGCTAATAATGCTTTCAGATCTGCTACCTCTTTACGGACCTCAGAGAGCTCTTTTGCAGCAGAATTGGTAGAAACGTGAAGATTGTTAAGACTTTCTCCCGCTTCAGCAACTGCTTTTGTATTAGCAGCAGTGCCGTAAAGAATGGCTTGTGCTGCTGGGGCTGTAATATTAAACATATCTTGAATTTTTTCTAAAGAGTTAACCAGGGGATCAAATACTGCTTGCTTTATCCGCTCAGCATTCTTTGTTTTCTGTGCTGCAATGCCCCCAGAGATTGATACAATCACTCTAATAATTCCTCCCAGAATACCTAATCCAAAAGGAATACTCACTGCAATTAAGAAGGGGGCTGCAACGCCCACCCCTGCAAGGTAGGCCACAACGCTACCCAAGATGGTGCAAACTCCCATTAAGCCTTTATCGAAGTCATTCGACCCTAAAAGTTCCATAAACTCCGATTTATGTGCAGGAACAGAGATATTCCCAATGGCGCTGGTTAATGCTATTTTTTCCGCACTAATCTCTAACCATTGTAGGTAGATTTCTTCCCGCGCTTCAGGATAAGGATAGGGTATCTTATCATAATGAATACAGTTTAGTAGATGGCCTATTTCCATTATTCTGCAAATAAGTGCGTTTCCCCATTGAATGTGGATGATATTTAGCGCTTTCTGTTCCGGAAATAGCCAAAGTTTTTTGCTAAGGCTATTGAGCTTTTCAGACAAGTCCGGAAGTGCATCCACTATCTCCCAGGACAGCGACACTTTTTGCGGCAATTTCTCATCATTCGATTGCTCGAAAAACAACGTTGCTTTAGAAAACTTAGCAGATTCCGACCTCATAGCACCCATCGCGTGTCCGGGACCCACTTTTAGATCTTCTTCTATAGCGCTGAGAGCCTGATTATTTTCCGCAGCCCCTAAGCAGGGAAGCGATTGGCTTTTAACCACAGTCATACCATTCGACATTATGTTCCTCTTATACACAGCATCTGTATGCAACACCGATTTTTTATCCTGTACGCATACATAGCTAGATAGACTGGGGAAAATAGGTCGTATATTACCGATATCCTATTTGAACTTTTAATCGAGTGAATGATAAAAATGAATGCCTTATTTCAGCATAGTACGGATACCTTATTTTGTAATGACATGTTCGATCATAAACCTAGGTAGATACCCCATCGGCCAACCGCTACCATAAAATCTCTGCGTTATAAAGTGAATATCAATATTTTTTTGCTTTGCTCCATATAGGATTTTGTACTTCGAAAAAAATAAAATTCCTAGACGAAATCGTCTCTTTTTGCTCCTGGAAGCCCCAACTGGCTTATCATTTCAAACAAATATGTGGCTAAAAACAGAATTTACCAATTCTTATTCCTCCGTTGTTTCACGTACCGCTTTCCATCTACTCGGCCGCGATACTAGCGCGGGTGCTAAATCCTTACATACAAGACTAAGAGTGCGCCATTTAGTCATGCTCAAACAAGTAAGGATTTAGCGCTGCAACGCAGAGCAGAGGCATCTTCCTTTGCTTAATTTTTGAACAAATTCAATGAGACAATTTATGAAAAAACTGGCTACTACACAAAAAAAACTATCTACAACACAA
The DNA here is from genome assembly GCA_031963365.1 of Mycoavidus cysteinexigens. Classification (GTDB taxonomy): domain Bacteria; phylum Pseudomonadota; class Gammaproteobacteria; order Burkholderiales; family Burkholderiaceae; genus JASSUD01. Next base: position 32,006 of record JASSUF010000003.1, on the reverse strand, counting down.
CTTTCCTCAAGAGGGCAGCTGGTGATTCCTGAGTTCATCAGGAAAAATATGGTTCTCGAAGCCGGAGATCAATTTATCGTGTTTGCTCAGGAGGATGTAATTATTCTTAAAAAAATCGAAATCTACCCAACTATCGCAAAGCTTGGTTCTTTCCTTAGCGGTACTCAGGAACAGCATTCACCGGTTAGCGAACAAACAGCATAGTTCATACAAGTTGGAAAAATTACTCCCGATTTATCCATGATCATCATGGGAAATACTTGAGTAGATAGAACTTACACATAAATCATTCGTATGCTGCAATCCCTATATGCAGTGGTAGGGCTTGGGCGCCTCATTCGTGAGGCGCTTTTTTTGAGATACAGGCAAGTAAATAACGGGGCATCCAGCACCCCCCCCTCAACCTGGGGAAGTAATAACATTACATATTTAATGTGTGTCGGCACCCTTAACATGCCTCGTCTCCAGACCGCCGAAAATCTTGCCAAACCGCTTAACACGCTAAAATCTTATTTTTCAAAATTTTTCCTATATCACTTAAATAATTGAATTTTTTGGCTCTAATACTGCCCTTTATCTAGAGCTGTGGCTGATCCATAATTGGACGATTTGCCGCATCGAGGGAAGAATACAGGTATAAACCATCTATTTGCGTCCAATAAAGACCGTACTTATTTAAAAAATATCACTCCAACAATTGATACTTAAGCTCTGAAAGCTGCCTGACGCAATTTTTTTCACCCTACAATATTGGAGTATTCCATTTACACTCACAAAGCAAATATAAGAGTATAAAACATGTATGGATGTCCAATAAAGACCGTACTTATTAAGCGATCGCTGATAAATAAGTAGCATTCCGGGCTATAAAAGTGAAAATTTGCGCACATCTAGGCCGCATCCAATCTTGGAATACTTACCCAGTCTATGCAGGAAATAAAGAATGTGAACCGAATATGCATGTTCCATAAAGACTGTACTTACTAAACGATCCATTGATTGGGAAATTGATATTTTGAGCCGTATCAAAGCTTAGCCCCCTGCCTTGTAATCCGCTAAAAACCGTGTTTTTTAGGTGCTCAAGGAACTTATGGAGAAAATCACGACTCAAAAAGATATATGCGGAAGAAAGACTGAAGTCAGAAATCATGTCGCCCTGCGACACAAAAAAGTGGTAGAGCCATCTTGCTGACCCGAGATAGCGTGATGTGAGCAGTATACGCAGCAGATGCTATGGACATTTAGCAGGGTACAAACCACTACATAGTCATAAATGGCTGCAGCCATATGTACTTAATTCATAGCAGTTCAGAAAGCATTTCTCTTGCTGTCACAGAAAGCTTCATACGGATTGAAGTTAGAGAAGCAGGACATATTGAGCATTACGCAAAGCGAATTTGCTTATAAGGCATAGAAAGATCCAAAAATTACAGACTATAGAAGAACCATTCGATGCCAGCGGCAAGCAAAGCGCGTCCGCGATTAGTATAAAAAGAAATTATTTAACAGGCAAAGCATACATAGAATCTACTCTTTCCCCTCATCTTTTAGGGGCCGCGTGTAAGTTTTTTCTTATTCCTTATAGATTGTTTTACTATTTATTAATTGGAGTTTAGGAGGCTGTAATTTTTCCCCTACTGTTGTGCAGTGCTGGTAGCGCAACTAGATGCTGGTTATTCACATTTTTATCCACAATAGATATTTTTTTTGTATATAGGTTAAATAAAGGTTAGATAAAAGGTTAACGGCCCTAAAAAAGTCTTGGCAGCTTTATTTCTAAAGCCTTTTCAAATATGGACTGTGTTTCATCTGTCATATTTTTATGTCTCATCTGTCATGTTATGCATGTTTCATTTGTCATGCCAAATAATAAAATTTCGTTTATTTCATGTTTGATTTGTCATGAATATGCCCTCACTAGCTAGCCAATTTGTTGTTTTAGGCGCCTAATTGTGGATAACTTGAGATGGTTAGGCATAAAAATTTGTCACAGTGCAGTAACTTATGACAGATGAAACATACTTTGCGTAGAGAAGACCTATTTCACTCTTTCCGCCATGTTCCATTTGTCATAATTTATGTTTCATTTGTCAAAAAATGCGCCCTTTTGCTTGCTAAAGCGCACATATTTGTTATTTCTTAGTTAGTTTTTAGTAAGATTTTGCGGAAAACGGGTGAATTATCCAAAAAGCATACAAATTTTTGCTGTTTTTTAGGGTGCATGCTATGGACATATGGATTACAGAATTGTTTTTTTACTATTCCTTGACAGATGAAACATGGGTTGCCCCACCCGTGGTCTTGTGAAATGAGGTAGGATCAATTCGGTGGGCGCCATCAGTGAAAAAGAAATACGTTAAAAGCACCCAAATGGAAAAATTACGGAAACGGTACTTTACGCAAGAATTTAGACTGCAAGCAGTGGGCCAATCTTGGATGGCAAAGAAAGAGCTGTAGATGTGGCAAAGCAGTTATCGTTATTGACCAAGACAATATGAAAATTGGCTATCAAAGGCCCTGGAAGGCAAGCTCAACCAGGTTGGAGCAATGCATCGAGAAATAAGTGAGCAAGAAGCAGGATTATCGAATTCGATTTATACTGGACAATTTGGCGAGATCTCTGATTTATATGAGAATACATAACGAGGACTTGAAAGGGCAGTAGCGCTGCCTGTATTGATAAATTTTGGCGTCAAATACCGCACCATGAAATGTAAACTTTACTCTTATTAACTTAGAATGCTATATGAAAGTAACCCATCCTTATAAGAAACTAAATCCAGGACCAAGTTCTCTGGGACATTCCATTACTGCTGCTGATTTGCATAAAAAAATGAATAGCCCTGCGCTGGCTGGATTTCCTGCTTGTACATCGCCTTTTAATGAAGCTAAAAAAAATCTAAAAAGACAACTTTTAATAGATTTTACAAGCGACTTAGATAAGTCTACAAAAACTAACTTAGTGGAATATTCAAAAGAAATAGAATTCTTGGAGCTAGTTTTGTTAAAAGCACAATCTGGATTGAAATTGAATTTTTATGATATGTGTAAAATTACATTAAAAATACATACTCTAGGAACATTACTCCGATATTATTCAAAAATAACAAATCAAGACGATAAATCAAAAATTGACATGGAAAACTTAGAGAGTGAAATACATGACTATATTTAGTTTAAAAATGATCTTAAAGAATGTTCTGCAGCTAATTTTGAAGAAATAAATGAGGCATCGATGGAATTAAGGAGAATAAGAAATGAGAAAAGTCGTCGACATTCTATTTAGTGTGCCACGTAGCACAAACCACTAGCCGGGATATGGCGAAATGGATAATGCGTAAGCTCTATCCAAAACAAAGCCTTTTAGTATTGCCAAATCTCAAGTGATGCAAGCCTATAAGCTGATCAAAGGAAATGCAGGGGGAGCTGGAGTAGACCAGCAGTCTCTGGAGTACTTTGATCGGGACTTGAAGAACAATCTGTACAAGATCTGGAACCGGATGTCATAGGGGAGTTATTTCCCTCCCGCGGTGAAGGCGGTAGCGATACCACAAAGAAGACAGGAGAAGAGCGTTTAACTTTATCGAAGCGATAGCTAAGAAAGCGCCGCACTTGTTCTGTCACTGGGAAATGGGTGTACGAGGAATGTGTGCCTAAGGGAAGCGGTGTGAGCCGAGAGGCTCACGCACCGTTTTGCGAGAGGCTGGCGGGGAAGTACCGACAAATATGCTAAATAAGCAATATAAGATAATTAGAAAATATGCACAATTGCTGTGTATAACTCTGTTGATAAGTACCTACTATTCCTCTAAAACCTAAGCAAGGTAACGTTATTCTTTAGATTGATTAAATTTATAGCAAAGATTGCACTTAAAAGTATGAAAAGCTGTGTTAAAAATTGCTAAAAACCTGTTATACCTGCCTTCACATTGTTGAGTGAATTGTAGAACGGATCTTGAGATACCGCAGATGGACACTTTTAGTTCGCCAGAAAGGAGAATTGACCGGCCACTAAAGGAAAAATGGCAGCAGCAGAAGTGCAATGCTACTGCTCTGTAGTAATAGAGGCTCTATAGATATAGTCCAATCACACAGTAGATCGAAGAAAGGCATATGCTGCAATAGGCTGCGTATAGAGTGCATTTTTTAAACTGTTTAATATGCTTAACATTATGGAAGTAAGCGCGATATAGATTAAAAATGATAATGTATCAGATCGTATTATAATTTTTAATATCGTTCTTAAAAAATTTTTTACACTCTCCTTCTTTGATGGAGGGGGTTTTACATTTTCATTCTCTCTAAGATGCGCTTCTAACTTCGTATCTTCAAGGCCATATTCTAAATCTGCATCTTCAAAAAATTGCTCTACACTGCCACCTTCAAATGGATAATTTATATTTAAATTCTCAACACCATCTGCTATATTCCCTATTGCCGCACTATCTCTCATAGAGAGGAGAGTTTTTAAATTTTCCTTTTCTCCAAGATACCATTCTAACTCCGTATCTTCAGGGCAATATTCTAAATCTGTATTTTCAAAAAATTGCTCTACACTGACACTTTCAAGCGGATAGCCCAATTTTACTTCCTGCCACCCATCTTTTAAACCTCTTCCATCTAATCGGATAGGGAATTTTTCTACAATAAGATGGCTGTGTACGCCAAAAAAAATAAGATTGCTATTGTCAATGACGTTACAATTCATAATACAAATTTCCTCTTTAATTTAAAAAAAAGCATCCTAGCTTTTTTTTAAATTAAAGACCATGCTTTTGCATAGGTAAAATAACTGATTTTTTCTAAAAAGCCTGATTTTTAATTTTAGTCTATCACAGGCAGACTTTTTAATTATTGCGTATTGATTTCATAAAAATTAGTGTACATTGCTAGCATAAAGACCGATGATCCGCATCGTTATGCATATTCTTTCAAGTAAAAAATTACTTAATTGATAGTAACGAAACTACATGGATAAGACCGCGAAGTGCGCGCTGTAAAAAAGCGTATGAGCGAGTTTTAGGGCAAAAGTATATCTATAAAAATTCAATCTTATATTTGAAGGAATATAAATAGTGGAAATAGAAAGCGTTCAGATTTTTATCAAAATACTAGCAAACACGGATGAATCTCTTAGGTTGATGGCAGTCAGAGTATTAGCATTAGATAAATATAAAACATTACCTGATGCCCTTATTTTGACCCTCATTACAATCTTGCAAGATAAAAATGAGCTCATTAGGTCTGAGGCCGCCCAGATATTAAGCGAACAGAAAAAACTGCCTGACGCTGCAATCCAAGCTTTGAACACGGCGCTACAGGATAATAATAGCCAGGTTAAAGCTGCGGCGGCCCACGCATTATCCGGGCATAAAACTTTACCAAATTATATAGTTCAGGAATTAATCACAGCATTATTGGATAAAAATACGCAGGTTAGGTATAGGGTTATTGAGGCATTAGGCCAGCAGGAAGTATTATCTGAAGACGCCATTTCGGCTTTGGAACGCGCTGTATTATCGGACGAAAGCTTTTTTGCGGCATTGCCACCCGTTTCGCGACATATTGGGGTTGTAAGGCCAAACCCTCGAAATGTTCCCAGGCCTATTAAATTCTCGATTACTCCAATATGATGCTGTCCAACATTGCATCAAGATCAATGGGATTGTAGTGGTTCCGAAAGGAATAATGCCCCAGAAAATGAATATGTTGCCAAGCAACAGGAGAGATTTTCTGAAGTAAGGCAATTACCTTCTCATCGTCGACAGCTTTGTGTTTGTCGAGCAGCATCGACAACATGATTGAATTGTAGGCAATCACCACATTCGCAATTAGCCTACCGCACTGGTTACTGATTGCTATATTCAGATTGCTTCGGCCGATCAGCTGCTTTTTGCCGCTGACTTGGGTAATAAACGATCGCAATTGATGATAAGCCTCGATACGGTTCTGTGAACGATGCACATCGCGCTGCAACTGAGGCTCAAGCAGATAACGTAAGGTGTAAATACTGCGAGTCAGTTTGTCGAACTCGAAGATAGCTTTGCGCGTCCGGTTGTATTGAGATAAAGCGCATAGTTTGCGGATCAGCGTGATATGAAAGCCGATGGCAAACTCGGCAGCAATTGGCTCGCTGATTTGTGATCAAGAGACAGGGTAATGCGAGAGCGAATTGTCGTGCAATGCGTCAAGCCTGCCTTGGTTCTTGCAGATCAATTTGTAAACTATTGTTCCCAATCTTCAACGTTTAATTTTGGTACACGCGTAAATTCCCGCACGTTATGTGTAATAAGCGTCAAATTGCGCGCTCTTGCTTGCCCTGCAATCAATACATCATAGGGGCCAATAGGTGTTCCTTGTATCGCTAAATAAGCCCGTATTTCTGCTGCTTGCTTTGCATCTTCCGTATCAAGCTCTAACACTTCAAATTGCAATTGATTAAGTTGGATGGACAGGCGAGGGGCCAATCGGTTGTAGTTTTGCCGCAACGTTAATCCATGTTCTGTTGCCGCTTTTACCAGATGAGTTCGGCTACGTTCTAGCAATCTGGAATCGGTCAGATACGTTATTGCTTTTTCCATCACCGTGGTGTCAACGATCACGCGCTTCATGCTCGACGCTTTCACCACTTCACCCCGTTTAGCTGCTTCCATAGTTTCAGCAAGTAACTTCTTCCACACCCGCTTCACCAAGCCGTTTACGCCAACGTGTCAGGCTAGATGGGTCAATAGGAAGCTCCGTTTGGAGGTAGGTTTCTCCGGTAAAGAATTGCTGGCACGGGTTCTCTATCCAACCCAACATCACTTCTTCGTCAGACAGATTGAAGGCGTATTGCAGATACAGAAAGCCTGCTATGAGCCGCGGCGAAGTGGCTGGTCGGCCTCGGCTTGAGGTAAAGCTCTTACTCATCAAGGCACTGAGCCAATCCCCATTGATTAAACCCGCCAGCCGCACCAACGGATGCTTCATATTGATCTGTTCATCTAAGGGCTGCCGGAATAGATCTCCTGTGCGCTCCGATGCCTTCGGACCCATTTATAATTTAGTATTCCAAATTTGGCATTGGTTATCTAGAATAGTTTGTGATACAGTGAATACATGCATTCATTTTGAGGAGTATTACATGGCTACTTCAATCCGCCTAGCTCAAGCAACCGAAAAACGGCTTAATTCCCTTGTTTCGTATACAGGACGCACTAAAGCTTACTATCTACGCGAAATTATCGAGCGGGGTCTTGAAGATATGGAGGATGGATATTTATCTGCTGCCGTGCTTGAGCGTGCGCGCAAGGGGCAAGAACCTATTTATTCTGCTGCAGATATAAGGAAAGACCTTGGCCTGGAAGATTGATTACACCGATACGGCCAAAAAACAGCTTCGCAAACTTGACAAGCCTACGGCGCGGCGCATTGTCGATTACCTGGATGAGCGTATTTCTGCACTGGAAAACCCGCGTAGCACTGGCAAAGCATTGACTGGTCCATTTGGGAGTTTCTGGCGCTACAGAATAGGGGACTGTCGAGTAATTTGTGACATTCAGGACAATACTTTGCGAATCCTTGTGGTGCAGTTAGGGAATCGCCGTGAAATTTATCAATAGAGAAATGGAGCGCGCTGGTTAATGCTGTGGCGCGCATAGTTGCATCCAAAATTATTCTATTGCTCCTGATATTTTTATCATCAACCTTACAATTATGACAACAAATGTTTTTCCAAGCGCAGTGATGCGCGCAGGTCATCAATGATGGAAACATCTGCGGGTGGATGCATATTCTTTAGCTGGCGCTCCAGTGGTGCTAGGAGTGCTTTGACCATTTCCATGCCATCTTGTGTTTTCATCGCTTGCAGCGGCGTCTTGTGATCCAGTGCATGTATTCACTGTATCACAAACTATTCTAGATAACCAATGCCAAATTTGGAATACTAAATTATAAATAGGTCCGAAGGCATCGGAGCGCACAGGAGATCTATTCCGGCAGCCCTTAGATGAACAGATCAATATGAAGCATCCGTTGGTGCGGCTGGCGGGTTTAATCAATGGGGATCGGCTCAGTGCCTTGATGAGTAAGAGCTTTACCTCAAGCCGAGGCCGACCAGCCACTTCGCCGCGGCTCATAGCAGGCTTGCTGTATCTGCAATACGCCTTCAATCTGTCTGACGAAGAAGTGGTGTTGGGTTGGATAGAGAACCCGTACCAGCAATTCTTTACCGGAGAAACCTACCTCCAAACGGAGCTTCCTATTGACCCATCTAGCCTGACACGTTGGCGTAAACGGCTTGGTGAAGCGGGTGTGGAAGAGTTACTTGCTGAAACATCAGTGGTGCAATGGGTCAAAACGGCGCGTGCTATTATTATGCAATTAAACTCGGCTCTACCCCCTTTGCAGTAGAGAGCTCAAAATATCTTGGGATAAATTTCCCAAATAAATTTGTATTACAAAAAAGTCGAAGATTGCTTTCTTGATTGAATATTAAGGCAACATGTTCTCCTGGGTGTTCACGGAAAAATAACCCCAATTTTAGGACCGTGCATTTTTCCCGCGCCGCTATTAATGCACATGTATTTTTTTTATTCAGCACTGCATAATTTTGTTTTACCATCGAATGACCTGAAAAATATAATTCTTCTTTTTTGACTTGCTCTAGAGTAGTAGTGGCATATAAATGTATATCCTTCCCCAAAAGCAGGGGTGCTAAATAATAATATACTATTTCTACTTTTTGCTCACTTAAAATTTTAGTTTGCACGGCATTTAATTTTTTACCCACCGTATATTTTTTAAATGCTTCTTGTAAAAATTGAATATATTGAAACTCTTTTTTATTTAAATTCTTCCCACTTATATTACCTAAAAAACCTTCCACAAAAACATGTTGCGCCTTCATCGCAAGTAATGCATCTAGAATTTTCTTTTCAGAAGCTAGCGAAGTGGTGAGATTTCCCTCCATATTCATTAATACAGAGGGCTGTTTTAAATGTCTGATGGTGCCAAATTTTGGGTCACCACAAAAAACCAGCTCTTCTCCATCAATATGTCCAGCATGTTCAAAATTAAAAATGGGCGCCGAATCCATATGATGGAATAGCGCTTCACGACAATCTAACTGATATAGTTTCTGTGGGAGTTCTCCTTGACAAAGATAGGTTTCAATATCGGTTATGTCATCGCCTATCAAAACGACTTCTATCCCTTTATTTTTATAAAAAAATGCGTGTAATGATTCGATGTTATAGGCATGTATTTCAACACCAGGAGTCAAATAAAAATAAATAAAAACAGGGTCTATAGCTCGTAAAATTTCATCCTGATACGGATTTAATACTTGGCCAGCGCTATAGACTCCTCCACTCGCATTTGCACCAAAAGCATCCATCACTTTGACCATATCTTTAAAAATTCTACCTGTTTTATCAGGCTGGCCTTTTTTGATATTTTTATAATACCATTTAGTCACATCCATATCGATTTTCTGGGTGCTTTCAAGATATTTTCCTGACAAATTAAAATGAATTTCTGGTATATTTTTACTATGCTTTTCTGATAAAAAAATAGTATTTGAATTTATATTTTTATAGCAGCCTTTCAGAAAAATATGTTGTGCTCCAATAGTAAAAAGCGCATCCAGGACTTTTTTCCTTTCACTGAATTCATTTTTCTCACAGCTATACTGTAAATACCTGATTGCTCCTGCTCCAAGATGGCCATGTGATATTAATTTCTCCCCTGCAACCAACTGTTTTTCACTAAAAATACCGTTCAAATTATTCGATGTAAATGCCGTAACTTTGTTTAATAATTTTCTTTTATATAGATTTTTCGCTTCTGTTGAAAAATCTACCTCCTTTACCAGGCAGGGGGTCACTAAAAACCCCATGCTTTTTGTTTGTACCAAGCCCACGCCATGTATCATGATTTCCTTCCTAAGCAAGGAGTAGATATTAAAAAAATGACCTAACGTGGTTTAGAAAAGTTTGCTGTTTAATATTTCATTTGACAGCATCTAGATAATCACGGTAGCAGTTATTGCATTTAAATAGATAAAACGTTGCGTGTCATCTTACAGAGCCATATTCATATGGGCTTTCAACAGCGAAATCATCTCGACACTGCCCTTTTCAAGCGCAATGTCCAGCGCACTCTCATAACCATTATTTAGCCAATCCGGGTTGGCGCCATGTTTAATCAAAAGTTTAGCGATTTCAATGTGATTGTCCTTAGCTGCAATATGCAAAAAAGTCTGTCCGCTTGAATCTTGCAAATGTAGGTTTTTACTTTTTGCGATCAAATATACCGCTATATTGTGGCAGTTCTCTAATTCAATTGCATTGTGCAGCGCAGCTCTCCCCCAACGATTTTGCAGGTCTATCTTTATATGGTATGCGCACAGCGCTTTGGCCATATCAAGGGAGCTCTCTGCAACTGCAAGGTGCATTAAGGAATATCCTTCATCATCTTGTTGGTTTAGATCCACTCCCAATCTCTTCAAGATTCTAATTATCTCAAGCTTATTATTTCCACAAGCACTATCCCATCGTAAGCTTCTTCGGATATTTTTTACTTTCAGATTCGGGTACTTTGCGATAAAGAATTTGAATACCTCCATATAGTCTTCTGTTGCAGTGTTACATACCTCTCCTATATTCAATACTTCATCAAATTCTCCTGCCTGAAGCAGTGCTTTGGTACTGTGCATGGTTTTTGCTCCATACTTAGAGCTTTGCTTATCTCGTTTGCGCGCATTGGCTATGGTGTCTTGCTTTGGAACTAGCATCGCGTTAAATGGGGAAAATGTTGGAGCATTTCCAGATATCGGGTTCATGTCTGCTACCCTCTAAAATAAAAAGTCATACTGCTGGCGACCTATACAAAAAAATCTATCGATGCAAGCAAATCAGATTTCAAAATAGATAAACAATCGGGTAAAAATTTGGTCTTTAACTTGCAAATTTAAATAGCAGGCTTTTATACGCGCGCAGCGATACCGACATTGGTAAGCACTGCAACTAAAGAGTTAGCCTATGCTAGATATGGAAATACCTTGCAAGATAGACTTTTTCCTAAAAATCAAGAATTTTATTCAAAGTTAAGGTTTTAGCTCTCATGTAATATTTTTATTGCTTCAGTTAAAAATATAGACTATTCTTATAAAAACACTTACTTTAGATGAGCAAAACGTGCCAAAAAATAACCCCGTATATAAAATTCAAAGCGCATCCCGCTTACTGAATATGTCGCAGCCTTATATTCGACGCCTAGAAAAAGAAGCCGAAATTGAATTAGAAGCAACTGAAAAAGGATCTAGTAGAGTTCGACTTTTCAGCCCAAAAGATCTTTTTGACTTGGCGTCCTATGATCATAAAAAGCAAAAAGAACTTTCACAGCAGAAGGTCGTTGTCGTATACACCCCCAAGGGGGGAGTAGGGAAAACAACGATTTCATCCAATCTAGGATGCATATTTAGTTTAATGGGACTTAAAACCCTGCTTATAGATTTAGATTTCCAAAGCAATCTCACGCTGGCATTTGGATATGATAGCGATAGAGATGAGCAAGATATTGCTGAATTAGAGCTTCCTGTTGATGACATCATCAAATATAACTTTGCTGATCTGGTGAGAGAAGATATCAAAAGCCCTCCTCTCTCTAGTGTTATTAAAAAACCATTTGGTGAAAATGGCCCCCATATCATTCCTTCAGATGTCAATCTGGATGAGCTGAATTCTTATTTAATGCTCCAAAGACTGTCTCAAGGGGCCAGAAAAAGAAATATTGCAGAATGGGTAAGATTTGCTGCATCAGGTAAAGATCCAGAGACAGATATCAGCCAATACGATCTGATCGTATTTGATGCTTCTCCGCAAAAAAGTTTAATGATTGAGGGTGCTTTACTTGCTGCTGATTATGTAATCTCTCCTGTATCGCTAGATAATTTCTCGCGCAAAGGCCTTTCTTTTTTGTCTGATATGCTGCATCAAATGCGCGAACAATATAGCCGCAATCCTGAATTAATCTTGCTACCTAATTTTTATGACACGCGCAAACTGCGTATTGGAAAGCAAATTGATCTTTTAGCGCGTGATTATGAAAAAAATCTAATCCAATACACCATTCGACAATCAGAAGATTTTCCTAAAACGCTGTCTAATCCCGATCAAAATATCCCGCTGGTATTAGCTAAACCCGCAGCCCAAGCTGTAGAGGATCTTTTTACGGTGGCAAAAGCGCTATTGGAACGCATGGGAGTAAGAAAGCATGGGTAAATTACGAAGCATACAAGAACGGGAAGAAAGCTTTAAAAAGATGACCGAATCAGTACGAACTGCTTCTAAAGCAATTGATATAAAGGTTTCCCGTCCACCTGATGCACAAGGCAGTAAATCGTTAGAAGAGGCTTTAGCTTATGCAGAGCAGAAAGAGAATCTTTCTCCTGTATCTGAAAAGGTTCTTATCTCCTTATCAAGGATACAAGATTCGCCCTATCAGCCACGCCTTGCTTACCCAGATATAGAAATCAAAGAACTTTCTATATCTCTAGAGAAAATTGGACAGCAAGAGCCCATCCGAGTCCGCGCATCAAAAAATGAAGGTTATTTTGAGCTATTAGATGGGCATCGCAGGATACGAGCGGCCCGTTTAATTGGATTAGAAGTGCTTGAGGCGAGTGTCGAAAATAAAACCGATAGCGAAGCACATATTACTATTGCAACCAGTATTGAGACCCGCAAAGGTTTGTCAGAATGGGAACGGGCTAAGATGTATCAAAGTCTTCTTGCTGCTAACCGAGCAAAAAATAACCTTGCGCTCGCTGATCTATTAGGTTGTAGTCGCGCTAGAGTTACGCAAGTTTTAACCGCCATCAAATTACCTGACGAAATACAGTCACTTTTTGAATCACATACAAGTAAAGTAACAAGACGAGTCGTACAGACAGCTGCAGAATTGCTAGAAGAATTTCCTTATCAAGTACAACTTATAGTCCAGGCTATTGAGCGCGTTTTTGTGGAAGGTGCGCCTACTCAATCTATAAAACTTTGGGTGAAACAACAACTTTCCCGTTCTAAGCAAGCCTCTCTGCCTCGCCGAGACACATCCCTTATCGTAAATAAAGCAGGGCATGCTATTTTCAGCGTGAAATCCAAATTAAATGGAGAGGTCGTAGCAAGTCTCAGTAAGGGGGTTTCTATCTCTCATGAGCATCTGCAAAATTTGATTGTTGCTGCTCTTCGTGCACATGTAGATAGCGTAGCAACAGAAGAGAATATTCTTACGGCAGAAGAGGATGTTAGCCAGACGGCCATTTCTGATGAGAAATAAGTTTGTTAAACTGTTTAACAAACTACACATACACAAACGGCGTTGCAAGAAGAAAGTTGCATTGTAGATGCAAAAAAATGTTAAACAGTTTAACATTTCTGGAGAAAGTACAATTTGTTAAACTGTTTAACAAATTGTACATGCGCGACGGAGTTGCTAAGAAGCAAAGTAGGCGGCCTGCTGGACGCCAGGCGTTCGGAAGAAACCGAATTTGTTTCTTAGGAGAAAACCACTTGTCAAAGACAATAGAAAGCGCTAACCAAGTTAACATTTTTTGAAATGGTTTTAAATTAGGGCATGCCCTAACAAAACGTGAAATTAGAATTACCTAGCCAATAAAAAAGCCCAATGTTGGCGCATCGGGCTTTTTTGGGTGTTGTTTCAGGCAACGAAAGAATGTTCATAGTAATACTATGCATCTGCCACGTCAACACCTCTAGGTATATCGGCCCTGAGGAATTCAAATATGGATCAAATAGCGCAATCCAAGCAAACCATAGAAATCGAAGAAGATAATACAAGCGGCATTGAGTCGCCCCCAACTTTGGAGACGATGCTTGAGAGAATCGAAAAACGTATAAATAAAAATAAAAAATATGACTTGGAAGGGGAAACTTTGCCTCTCTTTCCTGGAAACGAAAGCGCTATGCCGAATCATTTAGCACGCAGTAGTTTATTTGCCCCTATCCGCCAAGGCAGACGTAAATTACACCAACGGACAAAATTAGCTACTCGCTCAGATTGCAGCATCTATTACACTGGCAAACAACTAGATCAAGCGGATGCAGATGTATTTCTGCAGTCTCTAGCATTATTTAGTACAACACAACATAAAAGCGGCCAACCACTTTATATAAGTCGATCTGCCTTTCTAAAGGAATTGGGACGTGCAACCGGCAATAAAAATTATATTTGGCTAGATGAATCATTTGAACGATTGACAACCAGCAATATTATTGTAGAAACCACTCGCTATAAGGCGGTATTTCATTTAATTGATGCTTATGTTAGAGATGATAGAACCAAATCTTATTGGCTACGTATCCACCCAGAAATTGTAAAACTATTCAGCTTTAAAGAATTTTCCTTTATCAATCTGCATACGCGAAAACGTATAAGCAATACCAACCAACTCGCAAAATGGCTGCAGTCATATATTGCTACACACGAAGATGGAAAAGTTCATACCATCAGTATCGAGTTACTACATAAATGGGCCACCAATAACGAAGGTCGTTTACGTGATTTTCGGGATCGAGCGATACCGCATGCACTGCAAGAACTAGAGTCCCTAGGTGTAGTTACGTCATGGAAAATCCGCAAGGATGGTAAAGTTACTTGGTTTCGTCCGCAGAGATCGCTTATAAACATCGGTACTGCTGCGCGATTACGATATTCAAACGCATAGTTGATGTAATTGCGCAGCCATACCAATCGCTTTAGCCTGATTTTTTAAATATTCAGGCAATATAACACTTGAATATATCGGTACCACTGCGCACTTGCCGCCGGTCGACTCACCAATGTGCAACCTCTACAGCAGTAAAATTACTGCTGCTCTTTAGAACCATCCCCATGATATCCGTGTACTTAAAAAATGTGCATGGTCAGCATGCGGTAATCTTGTCGCAGCATTCTAGGTTGAGGTGCTGCAATTAAGCCAATCTGCTTACTTGTGCAAGCCCCGCATTGGTTATATTTCTGCAATTCTGTAATATCAAATGGTCTATCCGTAGCAATGGAGGCCAACTTTATACATCTTCATCTCTAAAATCGGCTCCGCAAAGCGTTAGTATAAGCATCTTTCTCTTGCCATCGCTAAAGGCAGTTGTGGCTTCTTAAAGCGCATTCTGCTTTATAATTCTTATATGTACGGGGATAGTGATGACTACGTGATTTAGAATAGGGCTAACTAGCAAATTGTTCTAAATGCACCTGCGCAGCGGTACCGATATTTTTAAGGCATGGCTAAAAGGAAAAAGGAAAAAGGAAAAAGGAAAAAGGAAAAAGGAAAAAGGAAAAAGGACACGTTAAAGCCCATTTTTATGAAGTAATAGCTTTAATTACCAACGCGCAGCAGTACCGATATTTTTAAGACATCGCTAGAGAGGAGAAGGGCAGGTTAAAGCTTGATTTTATCAAGCAAATCGTCCAAATTACCCGAGCGCAGCGGTACCGGTATTTAAGCATAGCTGCAGAGAAAAAAATGAACCAAGGAATGCAATCCAACGCCCAAACACTGCAAGAAAAATTGCGGAAACTTTGTGATGCGGTCATTCTGCATAGCAGCAGTTTTAGTGAATATGTAAAAAACCTAGAACAAGTAAGGATATACCTTTTACCAGTTGTTCAATTAGAAGAAACCAAGCTCTCAGGTCTGTCGTATAGACTAGATCGCACAATATTAAAAGGCAGCGATTTAGGAAAAGCGTACACCCCAACTGGGCTTGCGAAACGCGGAATTTGCTATGACCGAGCAGCGGATTTAATAGTAATTCATAGATGCCAGAAACAAGAAAAGTTAAGGATACTAGGTGAACTGGATCCCGATTTCAGTATGCGCAATACATCCATTCACAAAAACACTAGCTCTTCCTTTAACACTCCTGACCTAACCACCCAAGCCATACAAAAACAGCTAACTGCGTTTGGCGTGCTGCAGTTTGAAGTAGGATTACGCGATCAAAAAACAGGGCGCATGATTAACCGTGAATGGAATGGTAAAGAAATCATGCAGCAACTTGGCTGGTTAAAACACATGAATGCAGATGGAAATGATATTTATATACGTCCCGCTGCTGAACATGGGCTGATTCTCGTAGACGATCTCCAAAAAGAAAAAATACAGGAGATGAAGCGCAAAAAATTTACCCCAACCGCTATTATTGAAACCAGCCCAAACAACTACCAAGTATGGATCAAACTTACAACGTCATCCCTCAATTCTGCTATACGAGGGCTAGCTGCTAGAGAATTAGCCGATGCATTTGATGGAGACAAAAATAGCGCAGACAGTAAGCACTATGGTCGATTAGCAGGCTTCACAAACCGTAAGCCACAATATGTTAAGCGCGGGAAACAGCCCTATGTACTTATCCATGAGTTTTCGGGGGAAGTTGCACTCGCTGCATCTACTTATTTAGAACATCTTAACCAGAGCTTAGATCAAGTTGATATTTTAGAAGAACAAAAAATCCGTTTAAAAGCCATTAAAACGGCCAAAACACCTCAAGACAAACAAGACCCTACACACGAATACAAAAGACAAGCAAAGGTAATTTTAGCCCGTTATGGCGAATCTACAGACCTTTCTCGACTGGACTGGATGATTGTTACAGATATAGCAAAGAGTAACCATTTCACGCAACAAGAAATAGAGAATGTCCTTAAAACTTGCTCCCCAAATATAGAAAGCAGAAAAGCAGGCCATATTGAAGATTATGCTAAACGCACCGTGGAAAAAGCATGGAAAGCGATTCAAACTGAAGAATATCAAGAAAAACAACTACCCGAGCAGCAAGCGAAGCGCGTCTGCGAATCTAATAAAGGTGGAAATTTTAGGAATTAAACTTGAATAGTTTACAGTTTTGCTAAGGTTCTTTCCCCCCGTATCTCTTGGGGGGCCGCGTGTAGTTTTTTGAGGCCCTGAGAGAAGGGGAGAGTATTATTATGGTGGTTGTAATTTAAGTTGGTTTTATTTGAAATGTTCTATTTTGCGCAGTGGTACCGTATAAGAAGTTAAGTTTTGAACAATGATTGGGTGGTTAATAATAGGTTAATATAGGTTAAAGGATTTTTGTGTCTCTGTAAGCCTTATTTTATATGGTGTTTCAGATTTTCTTTGCGCTGCCGTACCGTTAAAATGCGCTGTGGTACCGATAAAGTTTGCAGTCATACCGATGTACTTGCGCAGTGGTACCGTTTTGGGTATTGAATTTTCCACATTGGGTTTATTGGATAAGTTCTAACTGGAATTGCTTTTTCAATTGATGAATAGGTTGCATTAGTTTGGGAATACGCTGCTCTAATTTTTTGCTGTGCTGCGTTAACTCTGCAATACGCTGCGTTGATTCTGCAATGCACGTAGCATCGCGTAGGGCCTGTGCCCGGAGTGCACGTAGATTGCTTGTAGTTCAGATAGAAGGGGGTTTGGATAGGATGTAGTCAATACAGGCATGGGCAGAACTATAGCCCATGCCTTATAAAAGAGGGCTTATCCGTTTTACTTTTTTTCTAATAAATATGTCGCTGTTTCAGCGGTTGATGTATGCCACTGTAGTCCATCCAGTAACCAGCGCAACTGTCGCGCGCTGACTTCTAGTGCAGGTTGATCTTGATGATCCCAAGGCCACACAAACAGACCTTTTTCTAGCCGACGATAATGGAGCCAAAAACCCTAGGGTAACGCTTTCAATATGGCGGGCAGCAAGTTCACTTGGGGAGCCTGATTCAATCGAATCACATAACCGCTTGGTGTACTCAGCTACAACGGCAAAGCAAGCTCCCCCATTGGATAACGGCACGGCAATTAATTGGGGCGCTGCTTGCACTGCTTTTACTGCTTTGGATAGCCGTTGACGCCATTCATAAAAACACGATTTGGTGATCTGCTCGCGTTTACACCACGTACTTATAGTTAATCCCGATGAGGCTTGCGCTTCTAATCTTGCTTGCCACTCTGCTTTAAACATCGAAATAAACCGAATCAGTAACCTTTTTAACTGGTAATTTTTCGACGCTGTTTACTGGTAACTTTTGCACGCTGTTTGACAATGTTCAATGATTACGCTGCATCTAAGTTTGCCTTCATATTTATCTGCCGTTGCTTTCTCATTTCTAAAATCGCTAGGTATTCCTCTTCACTTTCTATCTCTACCATTAAAGGGGTAGTTGCTTTTCCTTTGGATCAGGAAGAAGAATCAGATAAAAATTCGCTTTCCTGAGGGAAAGTAGGAGTGACTGGCCCGTTATCGTCAGTGTTTGGCGTACTGCTTCTAGAAGCACTCACACTTAAGCTCTCTTCCGAGATAGCAGAGAGGGTAGAAGTAGCAGAAATCTTCCGTTTTCTAGGCGAGAGGTATTCAGATTCATTAGCCCCTGACGGCGGTGTGCCGGCGATTTGTAAAGTGGCGGAAGTTTGACCGGTAAAAGCCAACAAAAGAGGGTTATTTGATGGAAGCTCTCCTCTAGTATTGGCTTCCAAAAGTAATTTCATAGCACCTTCGCTGACTACATTATAGGTAATAGCTGGCTGCTGGTTATCAATCTTTGCTTTTATTTCTTGAATTGCTTCTACGCCAGCCTGCATATTTTTTTCAGTGCGGTCGGCAGTAGCTTGTATTTGTTGAACTGGAGTTACCCCGATTTCCTGGACTTTATTCAGAAGAGTTTTAATGCTCTTTTTAGCCAAATTTATCACTCTTTTTTGAGATGATGTTATTTAGCTATTTTTGGCGATAATTCTCTTATTTGGACTTCTTTTTTAATGTTTATGCCAAAGATGCCCAAATTCTAAGTTAGTCTATTCTTAATTTGATTAATTTTATTAGAGTAGTCTCCATTTGAGATGTCTGTGGGGAGTTCCTGTCTTTCTGCTGTGACTTGACCTTGTGTAAGGGCTTGCGCTCAAAAACAGAGGGCATGTTGGGGGACAAAAAGGATCTTACTGGCACAGCATGCTGGTATGCTGCGACGCTTGCACTTAAGAATACGACGATTGGAGAACGGGGTGGGTATTGGTTACATGGAGGAAAAGAAGTCACAGGAAAAGCAAACCAACGTGCCTCAGGGACAAAGTTCACGCTATTCGAGCACCGCTGATGACGACGGATCAGAGGAAACCGCTGGTAAGGGTCAGCCCTTCCTTTTGAGGCCTCCTTCTGCAGAACCTCACCGCTGGCGATCTGGCGCACTATCCCGGAACACTCTGAGCACAAGCAAAGATGCAGTCAACGAAACCCAAACGCCCGTAGATCCAGCGGAGATGTTACGAGAGTTAGAAAATTATTATGAAGCGCACTCAGGCTCCTCTAGTCGCCAAAACCAAGAACCGATTCCCACGTTCGCCAACGAACAGGATAGGGAGAAAGCTGAGTTGGTGCGTAAGCGCACGAACGCCTTCAGGACTGAGGTCAGGAATAAATTAAAGCAGGCGCAGGAGTTTCGCCGCTCTGGAGGAAATTGGCAGAAATTCTCGCATGAAAAACTGCCGGAGCTATTGCGTGCGGCGAATGCAATACCCGCAGATATGGCTAAAAACGACATGGCACATACCCTCATAACAGCGGAGCGTACGCTGCGGGAGATACCGCCGGATCTATGGGGAAAGCTACAGGAGGAGGATGATTCTGCAACGCGCTGCGCAGCGGAACTCCATGCGGCGGTGGAGGCGCTGTTAGATATGGCGAAAGAACTACAGGGTTTTTCTGCCATCAAGGCTGAGATAGAAAAATTGGCAGCTTCGGAGTCCGTGCAGGAAAAGGCAGCAGAGGCGGAGCGCTTTCGGGAAAGATTGGCAGCGTCTGAGCCCACCCCTAGATCAATGCTAGGGCTTGTTGAAATGGATACAAAACCCGCTGAGGCGCGCCTAAAAGAAGTTACCAAAGAGACCTGTGCCGCGGTAAAAAAAGATTTTCTGCAGAGTGCGGCACCCTATTTGAAAAGCGCAGCGCGAGCTTTGGCGGGAGCGTCACGCGCAGCCCTCGAGATGCAGAGAAAGTACGCTACCCGCCTCAATGATGAAAAGTCACAGGCACGCATCATTGCAGACACGGTGGGGCTTCAGGAACTTTCAGTAACACTCGGCAAGGTAGCTAAGAAGATGGCAGCCAATAAAGCTAAGCCAGAAGAAGATAAGTATATTAGTACTACAGGTATGAGTAAAGTAGAGAAAGTACTGCACTATGCTGATGTGCTCCTATTGGCACCCGAGAGGCTGCGTAATTTTGGCGCAAGGCAACGCTTAAAACGCGATGAAGATCTGAGGCAGCAAAGGGCCTCTGGTGAGAAGTCTCTGTCATATTGGGAAATGATTAAGCAGAAGCTTCATAATACAAATGTAAATACAAAAGAAGGGAACTTTGCCAATGACATTTACGACAAAGCAGTGAAGATAGGGCCTTTATTCAAGCTTGGTTTTTACACACTTGCTTCGCAATCCTCCACAGTAGGAAGGAAGATACGAGCGTATTATTATAAAGAAATAAAGTATACGCTTAAAAACTATAAACCTGAGAAAGCCACTATGCGTGTGGCGCTCAGTACCGCTGGACTACCGCTTCTGAATGAGGCATACATACTACGAGAGGCTATTGACCAGTTCACGCAGAGTGAGCAGAAGGATAAAAAAGAGCGCAAGCAAAGTAAGATGTTTACGCGTGATCCTCTCACGTCCTCGTTCCAGGAGGCGGCAGAGAAGGCGATCAAGAGCGCCGAAAAGGTAAAGGAGCAAGTTACGCCTAAGCAGCTGGAAGCGAATAGCAGCGCAGCCTTAGAACTTGTTGAGCCTGCATTGAAAGAAAAGGCAGAAGCGCTACTCAAGAGCCCTTGGAATATGACAGGGACCTCCCCTCAGGAAACATTTAAGCACGCAGGGGCCACCATTACAAAAGCTGCAAATGCACTGATTCATGCAGCACAGAAGGTAAATACAAAGCAGATTGGAGCAAAAGCTGCCCGAGAAGTAGATGTTTTGAACGCAAGGTCATTCGTAATCGACGCTAAAGACGATATTAAATATGCAACGGCAGTTATGTTTGGAAATCCCCAAGGGAAATATTCGCGTAGCGTGCGTTCAGCTAAGGATTTAGGGCAATGGCTTCATAATTACAAAACCAATTTTAAAAAAGAAAATCCGCAAGAGTCCACGGAATGGATAGATAACGCGTTCTACGCTGAGCTCGACCCCTCTAGCAACGAGGACCCGAAAGGGCAGGCCTTTATAAAACAGATACAGATGGCAGAGCTAGACGCCGCCTGCGGGAGGCTTTATTTGCCTCCTTCGTATAAAGATTTATTGAAGCAATTTGATAGTCTAGAGAGCTATATCACTAAATGGGGTGAAAAACAGCTCGTCTCGAATATAGTACGGCGCAGTATCTATGCAGTGCTGCGTGGAATTGCCGGCGTCCTTACGTTGGGATTATCAGAAATTGGATCGTATGCCCTGCGGCGTAGTATTTCGACGGTGTTCCTCGTGTTGAAAACGGCGTCGGAATGGAAGAAAACACGCCTACTAAAGGAATCTGTACCGCCTGGGTCCGCGTTGCCTGAGTCGGCTATGAAGGAAATGGAAAAGCGTTTCAAACAAAAGCTTCATTTCAGGCTGAGCATGTTATTGCTCCCTAGCGGCGTAAAGGCTCTTATGGCGGTTGGATTGACGGGCTACGGATACGCCAAGCACAAGGACCATTTCCGAAAATACTGGTTTAAACGTTTCAAATCTCACCTTACAACAAACCTATTAACAACAGGCACGTTTCGCAGTGGAATAGAAAGTTTCAATGCCCAAGCTAGATTCGGTCAGCGAATGGCAACATTAGAGAAGAAAGATACTGCATTGCGCGAGCTTGAAGACCGTTGTGGTCATGATAATGACCTCATTCATGCCGTACGTACGGGGGACTTTTCGCTCGTGTTCCAGCACAAAGAACTTACGATCAAATACTTTAAATTCTTAGAAACGTCAGAGGCTCCACCGGCATGGTTTCTCGACTTAAAGAAACGTTTCGGTAATGAGTATGACGTAATGTATGTCCTATTTTTGGGTGACTTTTCGCTTGCGTTCGAAGACGAAAATCTGATGGACAAACTCCTCAAATTTTTGGAAAGTGAAGCGGACATCCAGGCATCGAGTACAACGATCCAGAAGCAAGCTCCAACAAAATCTGCAGGCGTGTTGTCGCCAGGAGGAGAGAAGTTTAACTATAAGGAATTCACGGAAGAAGTGGATCCTAAGAATGCACCACGATATACAGCTAAAGTACGGCGTTATAAATTAGGTAAAAAAATGTATCTAACCCGCGCCCATCGCGTCGGGGAGGAGACAAAGCCTCAAGCACGTCGCACAAGGCTCGTGATCAATGCCCACGGGCGCTATGATAAAAGCTCCCTGAGCGCTCCGGTTAAACTTTCTAGCGAGCAAAAGATCACGTTCTTACAACCTCATGGATATGATTTAATCAATCCTCGTGCGGATGTTGGTAGTCGTCTAGCAGATGAGCAAAATCCAGACCCTACTCGCGACAGGCCCTTTGCCACGGTACAAGGTGGAGCAGATTCTGCTGGGCCTGTAAAAGTGGTGTATGCCTCTTCTGCAGCAAAAAGCATGCCAGAATCCGAGCAGGCAGCGGCCATTACGGGAGGCATAACGGGCGGCCTTCCTGACTATACCTTTTCTAAATATCAATCGCAGGATAAAGAGGCCAGTGATGAGAATTATAGGCAGGTAAAAGACGCGGCGGCACAAGATGTCACCATTGATCATTTAACCATCAGAGACCAAGAAGGGGGAGAGGTTCGCTTAAGTGAAGTGCTGGAAGCATTAGCCGCAGCCGGTATACATTACGATGAAATTATAATGAATACTTGTCGCTCCTCTGAAGATATAGAGAGTGCTGACGCGCCAGATTGGTTTATAGAGGATAACCAAAGGGATATTCTGACTTTGACCCTTGCTAGACAGGATCGAGACTCGGGAGTTAAAACGAAAAACAAAAGGAGTGTTCCCGATTCCAATAAGGACGACTCCGTGCAACAAGATGCTCAGGTACATAACCAGCAGCCTAAAGAGGGGAAGCGCCTTCGTGCTTTGAGACATTTAAATAAAGAACAAACTGACGAGACGAGTAGAAAGCGCGCGCTCGACAAGTATATGGTAGGCCAGCATTTCGAGTCGCTGGAGCCAGAAGATGTGCAGATTATACTCGTAGATCCTAAGGGTAAGGAGATTGCCAGCTTAACTATCGATCAATTTATGTCGTATGGCGCATATCCTTCAATGAAGCAAAAGGGATCTCGTATTTCAATTGCTATCTTGAAGGACAATGGACGCAAAAACCTCCTAGCTTCTCGCCGTTTTACCGAATGGCTTGAGGATGAAAGAGTCCAAGAGGTTTATCATGATAATACGCATATTCCTACGCGGGAGATATTCCCCGCTGCGGTGATGAGGGGACTCAAATTTATAGCACCCAATATGGAATTAGACCGGCTGATTGAAAAATCTCCAAATGAAAGCATACGCAGGGAGATTTCTCGCCTAGAGCAAGCTCTGAAACTAGCACTAGAAGATCCGATCGATTCACTCCGTAAAGCAGAGATTTTAGAACTTAGATCCGCTCTAAAATTTAATCAAACAGCGCTTCAATTATTTGAATTAATGCCCCGGCTTCATGAGTTAAAAGTGATGGGGCGCTTTAAAAACAAAAAAGAATTTAATATTTTAATTAGCGAAGTGCAAAACGAATTAAAACGTCTACAGTTTGTGACCGATGAAGAAATTTCTCGCCTCCGTAGGGAACGTGAATTAAACGACATCCGACTTGGCGTACAATATCCAGGGCAATTTTTACCGACCGATGCTATCGATGATAGCAGGACAGGAGTTATAACCTCTAAATTACATCATGCGATTGCTTTAATCAATGAAGACGATGCAAATACTGAGTTAGTTTTTAAAAAAAATGTAAATGATTTATTCCGCTCATTTTTAGCGGAGGAAACATCCTCTCGCCATTTTACACGTGAAGAATTTTATAAAAAAATAATTAAATGGGAAGAGGATCATCTAGATCTTAAGATTGAGAAAGGCAGATTACAATCTATTGCAATGAGAAAAGCCTGGGATGCAAGATTCCAAAATACAGAGGGGAAAATAGAAAACGAAAAAAGACAAAATGCAATAGAGTCGCATATTAATATGCATTATAAAGATGCTATGCCAAACCTTATGCAACGGGATGTAATATATAGTTATACCGATGATGAAGGACAAACACAGTATGATTTCATTAAATTAATTGATTATGTATCTGGTGGGAAAAATAGTATACATGCGTCCCGTACAAACATAACAATACAATGGCCGACTGATATCCCAGAAGCATTGCGGCAGAAGTTAGAAGAACTAGGGCACCACCGACATAGAGCGTTATACGATAGAATTAAAAAAATTATTGCGCACCAGGCTTCTGTTTCTATAAGTCAAGACGAATATGAGGTAGGAACATGGCAAGCAGCCCGACTAGGGGCGATGCGATTGTTCCAAAAAGAAGGCCAGATCGGGTATATCAAGATCTCAGACTCTGATCATGGCGATGATTTAATGCAAACTGCGAACCAAATCTTAGATAAAACCGCTCCAAGATATAGTGCAGTTATAGCAAACAAGCTATTATGGATGGAGATGACTTATTTTTATGTGTCTGATAAGATAAGCGAGATAAAATCATCTGCACCTACAGAAATTCTTATCGAAAGTTTTTATAATCTAGACACGCTAGCATTTTTATCTGAAGAAGAAATTTCTGCTTATTACCAGAAGAGGTTCAATTTTAGCAATACGATGCCCTTATCTGATATCAAGCCGCGCTCTAAATTTGAATCAGAACAAAGCCTTTTTTGGACAATCTTGGAGGCCCTGTCTCCACGGGCCGAAAATGAAAAAATGAGATTAGATCGTACATATTACGACCAATACGCAAAATACAATGAAACAGCTCATGAAGAAGCCAAGATTTCCATTGACCAAAAAATCGCAAATAAAAAAATTATCAAATCGACGGATCTCAACTGCCCGCCTAAGAGAATGTATACCTATAAACCAAAAGCTTTTATTACAGCACCTGGTGAACAAAAGGTATCTATTACACCTCTTAATGCTTGGAATGATGCATTAACTAAAGATCCTGTTAGAAAGGTGCTTTTCATCGAAGCTGATTCTGGCAAGAAATATATTTTTAGCACATTATCTGAAAAGTCTATTTTCAAAGAAATATCTGAGGATGCATTTTCTCAATATACGCAAGAAGAAAACTTTGATCCCGAAAAAAAAGATTCACAATTCAATTCATTTTTTAATTTAATAGAATATAAACATAATGATCCTGAAATTTCATTTGAAGTGACTGATTTCTTTATCGCAGGGAATATAAAAGAAGCTAGTTTGATGCCTGTATGGGTAGGAAAATTAATGGCAAAACTCATGCCATCTAGCACATATAGAATAGAAAAAGATCTTACCGCTAGTAGTTCTTCCTCTAGCTCATTACGGGAGATATTGGAAGAGCATGAAACAGAAGGCCTCAAGGCTAGGGCAGACGACATGAAAGAAGCTTTGTATAGTAAATCTTATATACAAAAATGGGTAGAGAATAACGTGCCATTCGCTGAGATGCATCGAAAGGCTCTTGCAGATAGTGGATATACAGCTAGTTTGGAGGATTGGATATTTGACACGGTTGATGCGGCAATAACGTTAGTGTCGATGGGCATCCCAGTTATGAAATTGAGTATAGGTGGATTTCGGGCAGGTAAAGCAGCGTTGGCATCTGGAAGAAGTCTGGGACTCAAAGGCTCGGCATTGCGCGCCAAGGTAATCACAGACATACTGCCTCATATAAAAACTGCTGGCAAAATTGTTGGGAAAGAATTGGCTGAATTTGCATTTTCGCCGTTTTCTTTGCTAGATCAGCTGAGTAGTCTAGGAAAGAACAGCAAGATTCTTAAGGCAGGGGACGGGGCAGCACTGGACAATTATTCCAAAAACATAGCTCAAACAATAAAACCTAAATGGGGGATAGATGCGCTTCCTGACGATATCCAGCCTGTAAACGGTATATATAGGGTTGAACGCCCACCAGAAGGCTCAATATTAGAGGCAGGAGAGTATATTAAGGTAAACGATCAGTTTTATAAAGTTTACCGAGATGAAGATAATAATACTTGGAGGGTTTTTGATAAAGATAACCTTGCAACACGCAATAGGCAGGATCCTCCTATTACACAGGATGAAAATGGTCGCTGGATATATAACATGGGTGCTGGTGGGGTAGGAGGAACTCGGGCGCTATTTGAGCCTTATAGACAGCGTAGTGATATACCTAACACGGTACATTCTCCTCAGGTAGAAACAGAATTAACAAATTTAAAACGTCGGGTTGAAAGCGACTCTGTATTAGAGGGTTTTATAAATACACCTAAGGAAAATTGCGCAAATGCCATAGAACCTGTAATAAAAATTTTACAGGATAACGGTTTTGAAGATATTAAAGTAAGAGGAATATATATCTGGCTTCATGAAAAAGATTCGATGCCGAGTAATCATTTTGTAGTTATTGGAACTAAAAATGGTCAGGAATACGTAGTAGACGCCACTGCTGCACAATTTAAGGGTGGGAAAACGCCTCAATTAAATGGGCCTCTTTATATGACTGAATCTGATTGGGCAAAAATGTATCAAGATGCCTTTAAAGACAAATTGGTCAAGTATAAGGATTATAAAAAATCAGCAGACGCTAAAATAGAATTTGGCCCTACGGGATCAGCAAGCAGCTACCCTATGCTTCCCACTGAAGAAGCAAATCGTTTAACGGAACCTTCTTGGTATACGGCCGCTCAAAAAGAAATATATGCAGGCCGCAAAAAAGCAACAGACTATGTTGATCCTGGAATGAAACGAGATGAAAAAGTGGCGAAGGAAACTCAAAAAGAACTTCGAAGACACAATAAAAAAATAAAGAAGTATCCGCCTGCCGAGACAGGAATGTATTCAATTGAAATCACTTCGAAGATGAGGAGATTAAATAAAATTGACGGTATTTTGCATAAAAAAAAGATATATGAGTATGATAAAAAATCAGGAAAATATAATGCTCCATCTAAAGACTTTAAAGTAGTGAAAATTCCAGATACAGATTTTATGCTATCGAATTCGGACGTGCAAAACAGCTTAAAAAAATACCGTGACGAATATGCGAAATTACGTAAGGAAGATATCAGGAACAAAAATCAAAATAATGCACATGGGGAGCGGATATCCGCAAAGGAATTTAACGAATTCTCATCGGCAGTAAATGAAGACACGGTCTCTACTGAATATTATGTTGTTGTCAGAAAAAGCGACAAAGGTCAGGTACTGGATCCCAATAAAATATATGGGATTGCCTGTATTATAAAATTTAAAGATCCAGCAACTGGAGCAGTGACTGTTAAGCTTGAATACACGATCGCTCACCCCTGGACGCAGGTTCCGCCTAGTTATCTTCCAAGCAACGAGAATTCGTCTAAACATAATGTTAGAGGCGTGGGTTCCTTCTTGATGGATAAAGTGCAGCGGGACGCTTTAGCAGACCCGAATGTAAAAGAGATAAAAACGAATGCAGTGAATCCTCGATCTGCCGCTATTGCAAAGGGTGCAGGCATGAAGTTGAATACTCCCGCCTCTAGTAATGTACCTGGGCCCAGCAGAGTGGAGCCTCCGAACAGAGTAGGCAATCAAACAGAGCAGCAGCCCCCCCCTTCTGCTAATAACGTGCCGGATATCACAGGCCGTAGTGCTGAGGCGGGCTTATCATCTATAGAGTGGGCTAATGCTGATCCGTCCCGCAAGGCGAATATAGTGTATGAAAACGCAGTCAAATCGCCTGAATTTTATGCACTGAAGGCACAGATTGGCGATGATGCTAGCGAACGCTTTCTCAAAGATATATTGTTCAAAGAGGACGGAGTCACGCCAAGAAAAACGGATGATTTAGAATCATTTGATACAGAAATGCGTGCAATGAAAAATCAGCTGGCTTTGGAGAAGTTCTATTCTGGTCTGAGAAAAAATGATAATGTGATTATTTGTGGATAAGATATGCCTATTGATGCATGCAGTCTAGATTATAGAAAGAAGCCAACCCAACATCTTTACACTGATTCGAAGCAGAGCAAAGTCTATAAGTTTGATGAAACACGCTTGATAAAGGATTTCCATGGTATAGGGGGGGTAAAAAACACAACGACATTGCATGAGGCGAATACGTTCGCCACAGCTTATAATCGCCTTCATGGCAATGGAAAAGCCCACGTAATTGTTCGCCCTCAAAGGAATAGTAAAGATAACAGCTACCAATACAATCCTGATGGCAACACAGATTTTACTGTATCAGTTATATATCACAATGAGGGGGGGTATTCAAAATCAAATACAACCTTAAAAGCCTTAGAAGAATATGAAATAAATACACATAAAATGCGGGATGAAATGTATATAAAGTTTAATAGCGATCAGACCTTAGAAGAATCATTACAGTACTATAAAGATAAAGGAGTATACGTTGAAAACATTGATAGTAGCAACGTCATATTTAACCCTCGAACTGAAAGAATTGAGTTAATGGGGTTAGATACTGCTATCATGAAAAATGAAGGAGAAGCATTAACGAATCAAGAAGTTTCTAATATGAGAGGTAAACTACTTCCTCTCATTAAAGATAACAAGATAAAAACAAAATTAAATAATTATGCCTTCGATAAAGAAAATAAAGTAGCTTCGATGGGACGTCGAAGAGTAATAGGGGAAGGCAGCCCCACTGACAGGGTCAAAAAATTAGAAAACGCTGAGAATATGGCCTCTCAGTTACAGGAGGAGGGTGTTACAACCGTGATAATATTGGATGATGCGATTTACAAGGATACTCCGTTAAATGCTGAGTTTACAAAAAAACTAGAATCAAAAGGCATAGAAGTCATTAATGATCCGGATTCTCATATACCGGATGCCTACTCGATAAAGGAACATAGGGACCTACCAGTAAAAGATCAAGCAGGAAGGCCTCAAACAGATCAAGTTGGAAATACGATAGTACAGAATGTGGAGGCCGATTTAACTCCAGAGAAGTTGCATCAACACGTAATGCGAGTAGACCAGGTTATGAAGAAACCACATGCAAAGGTAGTAATAGTCTGTGCCGCAGGAAACGGTCGTAGTGCAACGGTAAAGGCGGCTTATGCAATTTGGAAAAAATCCCAAAATGGTGACCCACTAGTGTTGAACACCACCACAAGCCGCACGGTAAATGCGCCAGTAGGGGGAGGCGGCATGAGCGGAGATAGGTTTACAAAACCTATAGAAAATGAGGACTGGGAATTGATCCCTTATCCCATAGTTTCTGAAACCATCCATAAAGGCCGCTCACAGAGCCCAACCATCATAGAACGGCCAGAGGATGTTCGAATTTTAAATGAATATACCGAGTACCTGAAAAAACAGCGCCAGGCGCAGTCACTTAGTCGTTGAAGTGTGTAATTTACATAGATCGTTTCAATTAAAATAGGCGGATGGACACATAAATACGATGTCGACTTAAATGGGTCAAGCTATACGATATAGTAGTCAATATTTAATCGATTAAAATTATATTACTGTCAGATTACATATTGACTACTACAGATTAGCCTTATAAGTAAGCGCGCTTATTGCGAAGGGGCCTTGCCACGATAACCCAATTGAAGTCTATCGTTTCCACTATTATTTGGATTATTACTCGTTTCGCTGCCTCTATTGGAAATCTTGGTTTTTTTACCCTTGACCGTGACGAGATCAGGCCGTCCAATTCTAATCATTAGTTGATTGGCTTGACGATCATATATTTCTTGGTCTTCTTCCGACCTAGGCGTATCGCTGTAACTTCGATCCCAAAGGCTTTCAGGAGCCTTATAGTTGTTTGTCTCCCGGAATGATTCGGGAGACTGTTTTCCAATGGTTACCCGCCACCGATTCCCCCCGCTCGAAATGCTATCCTGCCAGCCTCGCTTGCGGCTTGTGTCTCCCATCGCGTCGTCTCGATCCTTACCATGCGTTATGCGCATATCGGTAGGTCTATTTTCACCCCTAATGGTATTTATATTAGATCCAATAGGATCTGGCTTGGTCGGCGGTTTTCTTATTTGTTTTTTTATCGCATCTCCTATCGGGGTTAACGTAGCATCGAATCCCTTCGCAGTATACTGATAATGCCACCAACTTCCTATTGTAGCCGCTCTATTTGCGAGTCCCTTCCCCTGCTGCCCAGACCCTTCTTTCCCCCCGCCGAGCCAGTTTCCCCAGTTCGGATCTTTTTTTCGTACCCGCATATCTTTACGGAAGTGTACACCTACGCTGTTTGCTGCTGGGCCTACTCCTTTTAATTGGGCCACTTCGTTGAGAGCATTACCTAGTGAGTTTTGGGCAAAATCTACATACTCTTCGTTATTTCGCGCCACACTCGCCCGGAATCCATTTGCTATGCAATTCGACACTACACTAACTAGTGCTGATAGGATGGGATGATTAAAGCTCAAAGCTGTCGCTACGGTAGCTCCCCCACCCTCGATGGCATCTGCAGCGCGGTTTATACCCAATTGTTGCTGTGTTACTGATATCTCCTCTGCGCGGGTCTTCTCGGAATTTGCATAATCCACTGCACTTCTTCTGAACCCCCTTGCTATACCCTCTTCCAACCCCTGCTTGCTTATATTCCGTGTCTCTGGACTTAGGTTAAACGTTACTGTATTGCTTGTTTTCACTGATGCTAATGCGGGCCGGATTGCTTCTCCGTACTTATCTATGAGTGCGTCGCGCATATTTGGATCCAAATATACCAGCATTTTTTTGCGTAGAGGGAGGGATGCTGAATGGTATAGCCTTTCCCACCATTCCAACTTGGGTTCCGGTAAGTCAAACCGGAGGGGTCCCTCTTCTGGCTCTACATGTATTGCGGCGCCAGCTTCGTCAACTATAATAACCGCGTTATAGCGCTGCCCATCGTCGGCTACGCTTTCGATTATGAAGACGTTATCTACTGTCTCCCCGTACAATTTTGCTTTGCGTATTTTGGCCTCGCCTGTTTTTAAACGCTCCATAATATTGAGGCGCACACCTCTTTCGGCGAAAGCATCCTCTATACCTTTTATTGCCCCGTTCACTTTGGCTTCTGCGTTTCGTCTATAGGTATTTTGTGAATTGAATTCGTTTAATCTCTCGTCGGTATATTCAGCATACGCATCCACGTTGTCCAGGTAGAATATCTCCTCTAAGAAATCACTATAGGCTGGTCCAGTGTAGTCGCCTTCGTATCCTATTACATAACTGTTATAACCGATTTCTAAGATGTAGGATTTTGTGGCCATGTCACGCAGTGTGATTTCCTTTATTGCGACGCTGAAGCCTTTACTGTCATCGGGATCGAAAAGACGCTTTAAATCAGACAGAGATATTTCGCCCGCACGATACTCCCCCAATCTAGCGTAGAACAGTGGATTTAGCAATTGTTCCATATAATCTGTAGGGCCTTTGCTAAACGTCATGTACACTATTGTCACTTTACTCTGGGGGTCGATATTCTCTTCCGGGAATCTTCTTCTGCCTATTTCTGATATTCCAACATCTATATACGCATCATATCCTAATGGGCGGATAGGGCCACCAAACCCCATGGAGCCGCTTAATTGTGATGAGTGCTGCTGGCGTTGTTGCTCCTGCAGCCGTTGCTGCCCTTGCAGCCGTTGTTGCTCCCGCAGTCGCTCCTGCCCTGTATCAAGGTTATCTACTTTGTGCTGGAGCTGGGAATTGGATCCTGCGCTTTGGCCAGTTGCCGTTCTGTAAGAAGTGTGGCCTACGTTCCTTGTAGGCTGTTGGTGCTGCGATCGAGAGAATCCGGTTCCTG
>JASSUF010000068.1:0-13000 GCA_031963365.1 Mycoavidus cysteinexigens | reverse complement strand
CACGCCATATGTCAAGGTGTGGGAAAACAATATAGCGCAGAGTCAATGCGCCTACGATCACCGTCGCACACAACGCAAGCAAGAGCCAAAGCGCAGCCTTTATGGCCCTAGTCAATATGCGCATGAAAGTGCGCCTTCTAGAGAAAAAGAGATCGAAATCAAAACCAAATAAACGCGTCCGTCAAAGCGCTGCTATACAGCAGCGCAGAGGCATCATAAAATTTGTGGATAAGCTGATTAAAAAAGAAGCAGCAATTTAACACAGCCTACTAGTCATGTGGAACCAAGCACTATGCCGTTTTTAACTTCTACCCCCAACTCGCATCCCCCTCTTTTAATCGCCCAGGTTTCTCGCTATGCAGCGCGCATGCTGCAAGCTCACCCTGAGTTGGGAACCATCATTGCACAAGCCAAAAACCAACCACTCACACTTAGGGTTATAACCAAGCGATTAGAGGAATTATTCGCATGCAACCTTAAAAAGGTATGTTCTTGTTCTACCGAAGACGCAACCTATTCTGAGCGTATAGAGGCGCTTACTCACAGCCTGCGACTACTACGCACCGAAGTGTTTTGCTTATTAATGGAAAGAGATTTATCCGGCGCGGCAACGCTTGATGAAGTTCTGCAAACAATGAGCTTACTTGCAGAGCAGGTACTGCAACGTGGCGCAGCAGAACTCCATGCCGCGCTCCAAGCACAGTATGGTGTGCCATGCAGTGCGCGCGATGGTAGTCCTCAGACATTGGGCATTATTGGGATGGGGAAATTGGGTGGAAGTGAGCTCAATGTCTCTTCGGATATTGATGTGATTTTTGTATATGGCGAAGAGGGTCATACAACAGGTGGAACGGGAGGAACCCTCTCTAATCACGATTATTTTGTACGCCTAGCACGTCAACTCATCCGCATCATTGATGAATATACTGCGCACGGCTATGTGTTTCGAGTCGATACACGCCTACGCCCTAATGGACATGCAGGCTCTTTAGTATGCAATCTAGAGAGTTTACAGACTTATTTTGCCAATCAAGGTAGAGCTTGGGAGCGTTATGCCTGGCTTAAAAGCCGCTGGATTCAAGAGCCGCACAGCGAAGCCAGCCAAGCTTTAACTCGTAGCGGTGAAGCATTAGTGCGCGCATTTGTTTATCAAACCTCAACACACACTCCTGTTGCGCCTTCTTCGAGCACTCCTTGCCCTATACAAGATAGAGCAACACTCATTGATGCTATCCGATCAATGCATATACAAATTCAACAAGAAGAAAAACGCCGCGCCTATACCGGCCTAGAAGGGACTACACACAAACGCTCCATCACAAAAGCACACGGTCGGGACAATATTAAATTGGGTCGAGGAGGTATTAGAGAGATTGAATTTAGTGTGCAAGCCGTACAACTTTTGTATGGGCAGCAAGACCCTCAGTTTCAAAGTCAATCCACTTTGAGCGCACTGCATTACGCTGCTGCAAAACGCTATATAGATCCAGAGCGTGCAACGCAGCTTCAACAAGCTTATTGTTTTTTACGTCAAATCGAGCACCGCCTGCAATATATAGATGACGCTCAAACACACACCCTACCCAGCGAAGCGCATGCACCAGAACGCGAGCCGCTTGCCCTGTCTTTGGGCTATGCCAATTACACGGCCTTTTATCAAGATCTACAAATACATCGGCAAAGTGTAGAACACCACTTTGATGCGCTTTTCGCACCTCAAAATCAATTAGCTATAGATCAAAGCAAACCCACTCCATCATCTTGTGCACTCTGGGGCAGCTTAGCGCTTGCCTTATGGACCAGCTACACCAGCACATTAAGCCGCGTACTCCATGCTATTACACGCTCTCCTTGGGCAGCGCATCACCTTTCACGTCATCCGGAAGTATTGCCTACCTTATTAGAGCCACGCACAGCGTGCTTTGAATCAGATTGGGCACGCTTTAAAAATCAGCTTATTGTGCAATTAACGCATGCCACACCGGAAGAGCAGATGGATTTGCTGCGCAATGCGCACCAAGCTGAAATGTTCCAAATTTTTCTAAGCGATCTAGCTGGCAAAATGACCGTTGAGGACATCGGCGATCGACTCTCTGATCTGGCAGACACCGTACTCGATGTAGCGTTGCAAGTAGTCTGGCAACAACTACCTGCTCGCTATCATCCAACTCCAGACATAGCGACACCGCGCTTTTGCATCATCGCGTATGGAAAGCTAGGCGGTAAAGAATTAGGGTATGCGGGAGATTTAGATTTAGTTTTTGTCTATGACGACCCTGATGAATCAGGCAGTGAACGTTACTCTGCGTTTGCTCGACGATTAATGGCCTACCTGACCAGCGCCACAGGTGCTGGGACGCTTTTTGATGTAGATCTACGCTTGCGCCCAGGCGGTGCTTCTGGGCTTTTAGTTACCTCGATGGATGCTTTGCGCCTATATCAACAACGCGCAGGTGAACGAGCGAATACAGCAGGCCTGTGGGAACATCAAGCACTCACTCGAGCGCGTTATTGTGCGGGAGATGCGCGCATTGGCGCTGATTTTGAAGCACTACGTATACAAATACTCACGCAACAACGAGAAGCCGCCGTACTTGCCCATGACATCGCAGCTATGCGCCAACGCGTACTCACAGAGCACACTACGCGCAGCACACTCTTTGACATCAAATATGGCCAAGGAGGTATGATTGATATCGAATTCGCCGTGCAATATTTAGTATTACTGCATGCGCATACACACCGCGAATTCCTTCAAAACAGCGGCAATATTGCCCTACTCCATACCGCTGCCAAACTAGGTTTAATTTCTTCTAATGAAGCTACGGCAGTAAGCGACGCTTACCGCCTATACCGCGCACTACAACATCGCTTGCGCCTCGAAGGGATTGATGTTGCAGGAGTGCCTCCCAAGCAAGTAGCAGAACAACAGATTGCTGTGCTCGGGTTAACCGCAAAAATTTTTGACAAAATAAATGCACAATAGTCAAGAATACTGTGGCGTGCATGTGATCCTGACTCAAAAAATTGGACATTTATATTAGGTTTGTGGCTGCAATGAGCGAAATTATCATTTACGAACTAGCAGATGGTGGGTGCGTTAATGTTCGACTTGAGGGTGAGAGTCTTTGGTTGACTCAGGAACAAATTGCTGATTTATTCCTGAGAGAACGGTCGGTAATTACCAAGCATTTGCGCAATATCTTCAAAGAGGGTGAACTGCTTGAAGAATGCAATGTGCAAAATTTGCACATTGCTGGTTCGGATAAACCTGTCAAATTCTATAACCTTGACGCGATTATTTCTGTTGGCTATAGGGTCAACTCCAAGCGTGGCACACAGTTTCGTCAATGGGCAACAAGTATTTTGCGCGACCATTTGAAGCAGGGGTGGACGCTAGACCGTGCGCGGTTCGAGCATAATGCCGCCGAACTCGAAGCGGCATTGGCACTGGTCAGAAAAACCGCTCAATCGCCTGATTTAATTGCGGAAACAGGGCGAGGATTGATCGAGATTGTCAGCCGTTATACTCAAACTTTCTTGCTGTTGCAGCGTTACGATGAAGGATTGTTGAGCGAGCCTAACGGGACGGCTGGCGGCGTGATGCCAGATCTTGCAGAAGTAAGACAATCCATCGCCAACTTGAAAGCTGATTTCATGTCCCGTGGCGAAGCCAGCGATCTTTTCGGACTTGAACGTGGCGATGCGCTTCCAGCGCTACTAGGTAATCTTGATCAATCTGTATTCGGTAAACCAGCCTATCCGACTATTGAAAGCAAAGCGGCCCATTTATTGTATTTTGTCATCAAGAACCATCCACTTTGTGATGGCAACAAGCGCACTGGCGCTTTCCTGTTTGTCGATTTCCTAAATAGAAACAATGCGCTAATGCGAGAAGGTCAGCCGATAATTAATGACATCGGGCTAGCAGCCCTAGCACTGCTAGTAGCCGAATCTGCGCCAGTACAAAAGGACACAATTATTCGTTTAGTTGAAAACATGCTGTTCGGAGTGAAATAGAGAGTCTTAGACAACCCTACTCCTCTTCCCCAAATCGCTCTGCTATCAAATTTAGCAGAGCATCACAGGCCTCTTTTTCATCTGGCCCTTCTACTTCGATATACACCGAGCTACCACAACCAGCGGCGAGCATCATTACGCCCATGATGCTTTTTGCATTGATGCGGCGATTGTTTTTAGTCATCCATACGTCAGACTCATAGCGCGCAGCAAGCTGAGTAAGCTTGGCGCAAGCGCGCGCATGTAAGCCTAATTTATTTATGATCATTACTTCTTTGGATAGCATATTTCAACTTTAATTTTCTACACCCAGCATGCAAGGATTTTTGTACACTTGTTTCTGTAATGGCGCTGTAAGCGACAATGCGCTCGGGTCAATGACTTGAATGCCCCGCACCCCTCCAGCTACCGTTTTTTCAACTAATGTATTTAACGGCATAGCCCGATAGCACAGCGCGCGCACCAGCATAGGCAAATTGACGCCTGTGATCACACGTACCCTTGGTAGATCGGCCAATTGCGAAGCAATATTGGAGGGCGTGCCTCCAAACAGATCAGTAAGCACCAAAGCGCCGTGTCGACGGCCTAATCTGGTGAGCTGCTCACGTGCAGCCTCTACCAACTGTGCTGGTTCGTCATCTGGAAATACATCCAGCGCATCTATGCGTGCAGGCTCGCTTCCATAGATATGCGCAACACACGCTTTAAGCGCGCTGGCTATTGGAGCATGGGCAATAATTAAGATTCCAACCATACAGAAACCCAGAAGGTCTTCCACTAGGGCGCATCCTCAATCGCCCCAAAGGGCCCATCTTTGGAACAATTGAAAACACGCCCTAACGCTAAAGCGACACGCGGTTAGCGTGTCGCAGGTCTAAAAACAAACTTTCTTAAAGCTAAGCCTGTAATCCCATTTTAGAGGCATTACCACTCACATTAATTGGTACGGCTGCCAGTTCCATCATATCGGCTCCTCTACGCTCTTTGCCCAGTAGAACTAATGCGGCTAGCACTACCGCAACCGTACCGGTAACCAATCCCATCGCCAGCGCGTAATTGCCATGGTGATGAATGGCAATATAGGCCTGCAAAGGAGCATTCACCGCAGATAATAAATTTCCAAGCTGATAGACCAGTCCTGGAAATGTGGCGCGAATGTTAGAAGGAGAAATTTCATTGAGATGGGCAGGAACCACTCCCCAAGCCCCTTGCACAGCAAATTGCATTAAAAAGGCACCGATTGCAATCCACACAGAGCCTGTTGCAAAAACCCATAAAGGCAATACCGGCAAGGCGACAATCGTTGCTATAAATATGGCACGTCGCCGGCCAATTTTTTCGGATAGAGCTCCAAAAAAGAGCCCTCCAAAAATCGCACCAATATTGTAGATGATAGCGATCCAAGACACCGTATAAGCGTCAAAGTTTCGCTGTTCGCGCAAAAAGGTCGGATATAAATCTTGCGTGCCATGACTGAAAAACGTAAAGGCCGTCATCATTGCAATCGCATAGATAGATAGCTTCCAGTTTTGACCCATGGTCTGCATAAAACTGGGTTGCTTTTCTTTTTCAAGCGCGCGCCAAGTGGGAGATTCAGGCACATAACGACGAATATAGAGCACGAGTAAGGCGGGCAACACCCCTACAAAAAACATGCCTCGCCAGCCAATATAGGGATACAACACACCAAATGCCACCGACGCTAATAGGTAACCACTAGGATAGCCTGCCTGCAAAATGCCTGAGACTAGGCCTCGTGAACGTGCAGGAACGGTTTCCATCGTCAGCGCAGCCCCTACTCCCCACTCTCCACCCATCGCTATGCCAAATAAGGTACGCAGCACGATAAACATGGTGAGGCTAGTTGAAAATCCTGAGAGCAACTCCAATGCGGAATAAATAGCAATATTGAGCATCAGCGTTGAGCGCCGGCCATATTTATCCGCGAGACGGCCAAAGATAAATGCCCCGAGTGGGCGCACCGCTAAAGTCATGGTGATTGCAAAAGCAATCGCAGGCATCCCTGTTGCAAATTCAGATGCAATATCTTTCAATACAAACATCATTAGAAAAAAATCAAAAGCGTCGAGTGTCCAACCTAAATAGGCAGCAATCACCACGTTCTTTTGTACTCTCGTCCAGCCCATACAGCTCTCCACGAAAAATGCTTTTTATTTTCTTTGCACAAACCCCAACATGCGTACCGCTGACTTTTTGAATACCTGCGTATGTTATACAGCCCCGCGCCCGGAGCATACTCCAATGCGGCACAAAGACCACAAGCAAGTGCTATGAAGGCACAACTTACTCTTTTGATCGACTACACCAGTCACGCACAAACTGCGAAGCAACGCGTCCAGAGCGCGAGCCTCTCTCCAATGCCCAAATTAGGGCCTCCGAGCGAGCGCGTTCACTGTCTTTTTCTATTAATCCTGCACGCTGCATCTCACATTGCACAATATCCCAATACTCGTCTTGTTTAAATGGATAAAAATGCAACCATAGGCCAAAGCGCTCAGACAGCGCAACTCTTTCATCTACGCCTTCGCCTGGATGAATTTCACCTTTTGGGCTTGGGGATGTGGGTTGATTATCGGAAAAATCTTCGGGCAGCAGGTGACGGCGATTGGAAGTTGCATAAATCAACATATTGTCAGCATGCGCTGCAATAGACCCATCTAATGCGACTTTTAGCGCTTTATAGCCTGATTCACCTGCTTCAAAAGAAAGGTCATCGCAAAACAAGATAAAGCGTTCTTCACGCGCGGCGATAAGCTCTGCGATGGTAGGAAGATCATGCATATCCTCCCTATCGATTTCGATTAAACGCAAACCTGCTGGAGCAAATTGATTCAAACAGGCTTTCACCAACGAAGATTTACCGGTGCCCCGTGCTCCTGTTAGTAGAACATGGTTCGCAGGCTGCCCTTTCATAAACTGCCGTGTATTTTGTTCTATACGCTGTTTTTGACGGTCGATATGTTGCAGATCTTTTAATGCGATAGAGGCATGTTTCATCACCGGCTTTAAAAAACCACCTGCCGCATTAGACTGCCAACGAAAAGCAGGAGAAGCAGACCAATCTATTTTTTTATGCTGAGGCGGCCCCAATGCATCGAGACGATCCACTAGATCATCCATACGCTGCAAAAAATGCTCTACCCAAGGTTTAATACGCTCAATATCATCATTGTCCATATAGGTCATTTTTCAAAAATACGTTTTACCTGCTCTGCCAACACTTTTGCAACTTCGGTCCAAGTAGCATGCACTCCCAGTTTTGCCATATCTACGGTTTGTAAACCGGCATAACCACAGGGATTAATATCATTAAAGGGCTGTAAGTCCATATCTACATTTAGGCTTAAACCGTGATAGCTACACCCTTTGTGGATCTTTAAACCTAAGGCAGCTATTTTTGCTCCATGCCATAGACGTAGCTTTTCTCCTGTAGCGCATAACGCAGGAGACAGTGCTTTTAGATAAATACCTGGCGCGCCCACTCGGCGCTCTCCTTCAATGCCGTAGTGCAGCAGCGTATCCAATACAGCTTGCTCGATCTGATTGACCAGTTCGCGTACCTTCAAGGTGCGCCGGTGCAAATCTAACAAAAAATAGGCAATGACCTGGCCTGGACCGTGAAAAGTGATTTGCCCTCCTCGGTCTGTATGCACAACAGGAATAGCACTTTGAGCCGTCAGTAAATGCGCTGCCTTTCCTGCCTGACCTTGCGTATAAACCGGTGGATGCTCGACAAGCCAAATTTCATCCAGCGTATCAGGTGTGCGCGCCTGCGTGAAGGCGCGCATAGCCTGCCAGCTCTCTGTATAAGGCTCAAGGCCGCGCCAGAGCAGGCGAAGTGGAAAAGCGGGAGGGGAGGGAGGGAGTGTAGAAATAAAATTCAGATTTTGGAAAAAAGCTTATAAAACGTAAGCCACTTTCGGATGTGCCGTCAGCGCGCGGTATATATCATCCAAATGGGTACGGTTTTGGGCATACACGGAACAGGTTAACCCCATATAGCGGCCTGCGCTGGAGGAGCGTTGTTCAATACATTGTGCATCAAACCGTGGATCGAGCTGACACACGATCGAGATAATTTCGTCCATGAAATCGCCCTGCGATTTACCCAATACCTTGATGGGGAAGTGGCAGGGGAATTCAAGCAGAGTAGGGGGCGGCACCGCAGTAGTCGCTGCAGCCTGCGTAACGTTGCTCACCATTTCTGTCAAAGGACTGCTATTTGCAGAGGAAGCCTCTGCACCATTAATTTCTATCTTTTGTTCCATTTTTCCTGAATCTTCAACAATAACGCATCCCAGTAGCGGCCAAATATATTGGACTCAGGAACAGCTTCCAGTGCTACTAAAGGCAGCGTTGTAAAGGGTTTGCCATCCACTTGCACAATAATAGAGCCTACAGCCTGGCCTTTTGCAATAGGCGCTAACAAGGGTGTCTTAGATTGAATAAGGGTTTTAATTTTATCACCCGATCCACGAGGCACACTCACGATAGAAGCTGATGCGGTACCTACTTTGAATTCATTAAGCTTACCTTTGTAAACACGTAGTGCCTCAATAACCTGCCCTTCTTTAAATAGAGGAATAGCATCATAGGCTTGAAAGCCATAATTGAGCATTTTTAAACTATCTTGTATGCGGTCAGATTCTTTACGCTCGCCCATTACCACTGAAACTATGCGGCGATTTTGGCCTGCCACATTAGGCATAGGACGTTTTGCGGATGCGACTAAGCAAAATCCAGCCAGCTCAGTATGGCCTGTTTTCAGTCCATCGACACTCGGATCAATCCAGAGCAGTCGATTTCTATTGGATTGACGGATCCGGTTATAGGTAAATTCTTTGACAGAAAAGAGGGAATAGTACTCTGGGAAATCGCGAATCAGATGCGCAGAAAGCACAGCCAGGTCTCCAGCGGTCGTGTAGTGATCTGGATCCGGCATACCATTCGTATCAGCAAAATGCGTACGCGTTAAACCAAGGCGCTGCGCGGTTTGATTCATCATCGTCACAAAATTGGCTTCACTTCCGCCTACAAGTTCAGCTAGGGCAAGCGCTGCATCATTGCCCGACTGCACAATCAACCCATGGAGCAATGCATCAACGGTCACGGGCTTATTCGCTTCAATAAACATACGCGATTCATCGCGTTTCACGCGCCGCACAATGTCACTGGGAATAAATGTTTGTTCCATCGAGATTTTTTTGTCTTTCAGTGCTTCAAACACAACGTACGCAGACATAAGTTTCGTGAGAGAAGCAGGCTGTATGCGTTCCTCAGCATTTGCAGAAGCCAATACCTGATTACTCGTGGCATCCATCAATACCCACGAAGGCGCTAAAACAGCGGGAGGGGGCACTTGAGCCCAGGCCGTAGCCGCACTCCCCATCCATAAAGAGGCAGACAGAGCAGGCACAAACACAGCTCTACAGGCAAAACGGCAAATCAAAGAAGAAGCAGACATAAGGAAGAAGAAAGATAAAAAAAAGAAAACCAATTAATTATACGCGCCACGCGCCTTGGATAATTTGCCGCAGAAGATGCAGCTTTCGATGAAAAAAATGCGTACCACCAGGAATAACCGTCACAGGCAAATCTTGAGGCCTCGCCCAATCAAACACATCCGACAAAGGAATCACATCATCACTCTCTCCATGAATGACGATCGTATCGTGCGGCACATTTGCAATTTTCCATCGCGTAGTTGCAGTTCCGGCCAACACTAAACGTTGAATGGTTTCGCCTTGATCAGCTAATCGCTGAACCAAATGAGAGACTACAAAGGTTCCAAATGAAAAGCCCGCCAGAACCAAGGGTAATTCAGCATAGCCTGGCTGTGCACGCATATAACGCAACACAGCCATTAAATCGTCCTGCTCGCCTATGCCGTGATCATGCACGCCTTGTGTTTCGCCCACTCCACGAAAATTGGAACGCACCGCTATATAGTTCATCTGCGTAAACGCACGAGCTAGAGTTTGCGCGACTTTATTATTCATCGTACCCCCCAATAAAGGGTGAGGATGCGCGACTAAAACCAATCCCTTCACCTCTTTTGGCATAGACACCCCATCACTCTGACGAACGACATCAGGTAGATCTATAGCAATTTCAATATGACCAACAGGGCCTTCAATCAATGTTTTTTGCGTATGCAAGTTCATAACAATATGCCTTCTTTGTATACAAGGAATGCCGATACTACTCAGTCCACTCTGGAATAGGTTTATACATTGTCCGAATTAAGATTGTGCTGTAGAGCGGCCATTAAGGCTAAAAAGGCACGGGGATATTTGAATATAAAGGGATTCCAAAGCCTACGCCCCTACCAAAATAGGGTTTTTTTATCCATCCAATGCATACCCTACGTTTAACACCACTAAATTTCGGAAGTTCTACAAAAACAGCCCATAGGACCTATAGCCCCACTCGCGCAGATGTGCGATTATTTTTTCAATAGCTATTTTTAATGCACCACCCAATTTATAGCAGCGCTTCTATCCATAGCGCTGCTCAACTTCCTGATACGCTGCTTCTTAAGTGTAATGAATACATCACATACATCACACACAGCACCCTTGAAAACTACGGCCCCGTTGCAAAATGATATGTTGGATGATGCACTGGACTTTGTCCGCGAACATGCAAAAGCGTTACACCTGCCCTCAGGCGAACCTGCTATCGATCATGCATTAGGCATGCTTAGCATCATTCAAACCCTGCACGTTGATTCAGCCACGCTGGCTGCGGCTGTGCTGTGCGATATTGCACAGCCCTGCGACCTCTCCCGCGATCAGCTACAAACACGTTTTGGGGCGGATGTAGAGCATCTGATCAGCGATGTATGCAAGTTAATGGAGCTAGGCCTAAAGGGAGAAAAAGCAGCCAATGCGATTGCTTCGAATGCTAACCGTGCACAGCGCGATGGCAAAACCCTGCGTCATATTCAAGTTGAATCCCTGCGGAAAATGCTGCTTGCATTTGCGCAAGATATTCGCGTGGTACTCATTCGTCTCGCCTCTCGCTTACAAACACTACGCTACTACGCTGCAGCCAAAATTACGCCACCACAAGACTTTGCCAGAGAGACCTTAGATCTGGATGCTCCGTTGGCCAATCGTCTTGGTATATGGCAAATCAAATGGGAACTAGAAGATCTCGCTTTTCGGTTTGAAGATCCCGATACCTACAAGCAAATCGCGCGCCATCTCGATGAGAAGCGCGCAGAACGCGAATTATTCATTGCAAGCGCAGTGGAGCGATTAAAGGAAGAACTGCTAACAGCAGGCATCCACGCTCAAGTGAATGGGCGCCCTAAGCATATCTATAGTATCTGGAAAAAGATGCATGGCAAACAACTCAGCTTTGCCCAGCTCCATGATGTGCGTGCTTTTCGCATCATTGTGCAAGATGTGAAGGAATGCTATGGGGCATTGGGGATCGTGCATCATATTTGGCGCCCTATCCCCAAAGAATTTGACGACTATATTTCAAGGCCCAAGCCCAATGGCTATAAGTCTTTACATACCGTCGTACTAGATGAGCAAGACCGTACGCTAGAAATTCAAATTCGCACGGTCGACATGCACCGTTTCTCTGAATATGGTGTAGCGGCGCATTGGCGCTATAAAGAAGCAGGAACCAAAGGCTATCGCGGGGAATCTACGGCCACAGGCTCGCATGATGAAAAAATTGCCTGGCTGCGTCAACTGCTGACTTGGCAACCTCATCATGCCACAGGGGAAACCCTAGACAACACGCCTTCTGCATCAATACTAATGGCTATGCAAGAAGCGCCTTCTTGGCCACCCGCACACCCCTCGGCTGCAGAAGAACCTATTTATGTGCTAACCCCACAAGCACGAATTATTGAGCTGCCTCACGGAGCCACTCCCGTCGATTTTGCCTATCATCTACATACAGAGCTTGGGCATCGTTGCCGTGGAGCACGTATTGATGGCGCTATGGCACCGCTCAATACACCTTTACAAAATGGGCAAACCGTTGAAATTATTACAGCCAAACAAGGTGGACCTTCGCGTGATTGGCTCAATATGCAGCACGGCTATTTATGTAGCGGGCGTGCAAAACAAAAAGTACGGGCATGGTTTCACGCAATAGAGCATCAAGAAACCTGTGCTGCTGGGCGTGCGACGCTGGAAAAATTCTTACAGCGCGAAGGCAAAACGTCGATCAATTTTGAAGAGCTCTCGGGCAAACTCGCATTTAAATCGCCCGATGATTTATTTCATGCTGTGGGCAAGGACATTATCAGCCTACGTCAGATCGAGCACACGCTTAATGAATCCCAGCCTGAAGAAAGCCCCGCCAAAACCTCCCACGAGGAACTACTCGAACCATTAACACGTGAGAGCAGTCGGTCCAGCGTCACGCGCGGCGCATCTGGTGGCGTACTGATTCTTGGGCAGCATAGCCTGGTTACACAATTCGCTAGATGCTGCCGTCCTGCACCACCTGATCTGATCTCAGGCTTTATTACCAGAGGCAAAGGTGCATCTATTCACCGCGCGCAATGCAGCAACTTTTTACGCTTAGCCAAACATATTCCCGAACGCGTTGTGCAAGCCTCCTGGGCGGATAACGCCTTACATACCAGCAGTACAACGCTCTACCCTGTGGATCTCTACATCCAAGCCAAAGACCGCCCAGGATTACTACACAATATATTTGAAGTTTTTTCGCGAGAAAGAATCAATATTACCAACGCCAGTAGCAATGCAAAAAGCATGCTGAGCACCATCCAACTCACCATTGAAATCCCTCACGCAGCCCGCCTTCAAAATGCCCTTAAGACCCTGGCTTCCATCCCAGATATTTTGCAAGTCACACGGAAA
Organism: Mycoavidus cysteinexigens; assembly: GCA_031963365.1. Taxonomy (GTDB): domain Bacteria; phylum Pseudomonadota; class Gammaproteobacteria; order Burkholderiales; family Burkholderiaceae; genus JASSUD01. The sequence goes on along the minus strand of JASSUF010000068.1, from coordinate 104 downwards.
AATTAATAATTAACGGATGTTGCGCAGGTATTCAAAAAGGCAGTGGTACGCATGTTGGGGTTCGTGCCTCACCACCAACCAATGGCATTCGGTTAGCATATTAA
>JASSUF010000067.1:0-13106 GCA_031963365.1 Mycoavidus cysteinexigens | reverse complement strand
TTGGGGTTCCTTCGTCACCACCAACCTACCGTTCTTTGCTTTTTCTTATGGTTGGCGAAGGTTTGTAAAGCTCTTTTGTATTTATTTTTTGGATAGTCTCCATGCAATTTACCTTTTGGCCTCAATCGTTGGAACGCGTTAAAGCTGCACAGCGTATTCGTCAGCAATTAGGTGAATGGCCGACCTATGAGGGAGCACAACAACGCACTCCTGTACAAATTTGTAGTGAAGAACCTAAGGCGCCAGATGCTTTTCGGCCTGGCGACTGGCTTATTCTGGATGCGAATACGTCCATTCCAGTGCGTAAAGAAGCTGCTTTGCGCCAAGGTGTGCTGGTGTTGGAAGTAAGTGAAAGTTCGGTAGAAGCAAATGCATTGATATCCCAACAGATGACTTTAAGTGTCCCGCATGCCTCTATTGGAAAACCTGCGCAGTGCTATGCATTTTCAGGGGCCTGTTCACCGCAATGGCAGGCTGCACTCGCTGCTTTTTTAGACTGCGGATTAGATGCACACGATGCACTCACACTAAGTTATGCGTGGCGAGAAGCAGAGGGCTGGCCAGATCGTTTACCAACCTATCCACACCTTCTTGAGCAACCCGTTGTTTCTTATTCTTTTGCTCAGTGTCCCGCTCGTTTAGGGCTTTATGCTATTGTACCTAGTGCTGTTTGGGTTGAGCGTGTATTGGCGTGTGGCGTACGTACGGTACAATTACGCATTAAAAAGAATCTGCAGGGTCAAACAGGTTCTGCAGCGCTTGAACCTTCAGAGGTACAAGACATCAAGCGCGCTATACAAGCCGCTCGTGCTTGCGATGCCCGATTATTTATTAATGATTATTGGGAATTAGCGATAGAGCTGGATGCATATGGTGTGCATTTGGGGCAAGAAGATCTAGAAACGGCTGATCTTAATCGCATTGCTCAAGCTGGGCTTCGGCTGGGCTTGTCTACGCACGGGTACTATGAAATGGTGCGTGCTTATCAAGTAAGGCCGAGCTATATCGCACTGGGCGCGGTGTTTCCCACTACCACTAAAAAGATGCCCACCGCTGTGCAAGGGCTAGTGCGTTTGTTGCACTACGTTCGTTTGCTAGATGGTGCTGTACCCATGGTGGCTATTGGAGGAATAGATAGCAAGGTATTGAAGGCTGTATTGGACACAGGGGTTGGAAGCGCCGCAGTGGTGCGCGCAATCACGGAAGCGGTGGATCCTGAGACAGCGGTTATAGAGTTAGAGAAGTTTTTTTCGTTTTAAAAAATGGAGACCTAATGCTGCATCAGCATAATCAAAAAAGAAATTTTTCTATTAAAAAGATAGGAAGCTGGTTAGCGATTTATCTAGGCGCGCTGTTCGTGACGTTTGCGCTGTGTGGTACTTCTGCATGGTCTGCTGATGGAGTCGATAGAAGTACTCCCGATGGATTGATAAAAACTATTACCGCGCGTGTAGTCAAAGCTTTGCAAGATGACCCTTCATTACAGGCTGGGAATATGCAAGGGCTTAACCAGCTAATCAACCAAGAAATTTTGCCCTACACCAATATTGAAAAAACAACCCGCTTAGCAGTAGGGCGGCGCTGGAGAGAAGCCACAGCTGAGCAAAGAAAAGAATTGGTGGAGCAATTTAAAATACTACTGATTTATACCTATGCTGGGGCGTTGGCAAATAGCCGTAATCCTGAGATGGAAGTATTACCTTTTATCCTGCCAGCAGGCAGCCGTGATGCAGCTATTAAAACCAAGATGATGCATCAAGGGCAGCCCATTGAAGTGGCCTACCGCTTATCGAAAGATCAAGAAAGCTGGTCTTTGTACGATATTAGCGTAGCAGGGGTATGGCTTGTGCAAAACTATCGTCAGCAGTTCCAAGAAACGCTTAGTGGAACAGGTATACCGGGTTTAATTGCAAGCCTAAAGCAGCAAAATAAACATTTGGCAGGGCATGTATGAGCACTTTTACTGTCGATGCTACCCTGACCTCTGATTGTGCTCAAGCTGTGTGTAACGCGGGCCTTGCTCAGATTTTGGCTGGTGTTGACCTAGTAGATTGCAAAGCTTTGCAGCATTTTGATTCTTGCGCATTAGCTGTTTTTCTATGTTGGCAGCGTGCAGCGCAAGAACAAGGCAGGGTAGTGCATATGCATAATATTCCTGCTGCCTTAGCTAGTCTTGCGCGTGCTTACGGAGCTAGTGCGTTATGCTTTGGGCTAGAGGCTGCTTAGGACGTGTCTTGGGGCCTGTTTTACCTTCATCTAAGATATAGATCTGTCAAGAAGAGGGCGAACAGGTTTTATTTTCCACCCTTTCTACTGCGTGCTTATGTATTCCATTAAAATTGATCGCATCAAGAAAAGTTATAAAGATTTTCAGGCTCTCAAAGGGATTAGCTTCCATATTGAAGAAGGTGAATTCTTCGGTTTGTTAGGTCCTAATGGCGCAGGGAAAACGACACTCATTAGCATCTTGGCGGGCCTAATACGCGCCAGTAGTGGCACGGCTAGCATCCATGGGCATGATGTGGTGGATGATTTTCGAGCTGCACGCCGTATGGTTGGGATTGTGCCGCAAGAGCTGGTCTTTGATCCGTTCTTCTCCGTGCGCGAAACCTTGCGTTTACAGTCCGGCTATTATGGTTTGCGGCGCAATGATGCATGGATTGACGAAATCATGCATCACCTCGATCTCACAGATAAAGCCGATACCAATATGCGTGCTTTATCAGGGGGAATGAAACGCCGCGTACTGGTAGCTCAAGCATTGGTACATCGCCCTCCCGTTATTGTGCTGGATGAACCTACTGCGGGCGTGGATGTAGAGTTACGCCAAACTTTATGGAAATTTATTGCGCGCCTGAATAAAGAAGGCCACACCATTGTATTGACCACGCACTACCTTGAAGAAGCAGAGCAGTTATGCGATCGCATCGCCATGCTGCGGCAAGGTGAAGTCGTAGCGCTAGACCATAAAGCCGCGCTATTAAAGGGATTTGCCAGCAATCAATTGGTCATTAGTTTTAGCTCCGGGCAGCTCCCAGAAGCGCTGCGCTCTATAGTGGTCAATCACAAGACAGAAAGTGCAGTCAATATACCAGGCCGTGCTAAAAAACATGTGCTGCAGCTCAATGCAATGGATGAGATCGAGGGTATCTTAGCGCAATGTCGCCAAGCAGGGTGTCAGCTTGAAGAAGTGGAAGTGCGCCAGGCTGATTTGGAACGAGTCTTCTTGCAAGTCATGAAAAATGCAGCGCATGGGGCGGATACACGCAAATCCTCTGAGCTTTTAAAAAATCCCACTCAAGAGAAGGCTGAAAAAATAGCTAAAACAGCGTCGCAACCCAAAGCCAGTGGCAATTCGGACGCTGTGCCTAGTGAGAAACCCCGGGCCAAATCGACGGCCAAATCAACGACTGCTGCGAGTCCTAAAGCCACAGCATCTGCTGTGCGAAAAACCTCAGCAGCAACAAACAAAGAAGCTACTCCCAAAAAGCGCATGAGTACAAAAGATAAAGCATCTGATACAGTGAAGGAGGTGAAGTAATGCAGGGTCTTATTACACTGTTCTATAAAGAATCTCTGCGCTTTTGGAAAGTCAGTTTTCAAACGATTGCAGCCCCGATCATTACAGCCCTGCTTTATTTGATGGTCTTTGGACACACGCTCAAAGATCATGCAGATGTTTATCCGGGGGTGAGTTATATTCAGTTCCTAGTGCCTGGCTTGGTCATGATGAGTGTTTTACAAAATGCATTTGCTAATGCATCCTCATCGCTGATTCAGTCCAAAATCACCGGCAATATTGTATTTATACTGCTGCCACCTTTTGCTGCGTGGGAAATAGGTTCAGCCTATGTGCTCGCTTCTATTGTGCGCGGCCTGTGTGTAGGTCTAGGTGTATTTCTTGCAACTGTCTGGCTTATACCTATACACTTTGCCGCGCCTTTATATGCGCTGGGCTTCCTATTTATAGGAGCAGCTGTGCTCGGAACACTGGGTTTTATTGCAGGTATTTACTCTGAAAAATTTGATCAGCTGGCTGGATTTCAAAATTTCCTTATCATGCCGCTGACCTTTTTATCTGGCGTGTTTTACTCAGTACATTCCTTGCCGCCCGTGTGGCAAACTATTTCGAGATTCAACCCGTTTTTCTATATGATCGATGGGTTTCGTTATGGGTTTTTTGGCGTTTCAGATGTAGATCCTTTGAAAAGCCTGGCTATAGCGGTAGGTTTTTGCTTGGTATTGATGGCTCTAGCGCTGGGTTTATTAAGTAGTGGGTACAAGCTAAGGCGGTAGGTTGGTGGTGACGAAGGAACCCCAACATGCACACCACTGACTTGTAACCATCGCTTTTGCCATGCCTATGCAGGTTTTAAAAGGCCGGTGGTAATCATGTTGGGGTTCGTACCTCACCACCAACCTACAGGTAGGTTGGGGTGACGAAGGAACCCCAACATGCGCACCACCGACTTGTAACATCAAAATAGAGATAAAAATGTTGCCAACGCCAGACGATATACAGACCTACATTACGCAAGGGCTGCCGTGTGAACATATTGAAGTAGCAGGAGATGGTCAACACTTCTATGCGACGATTGTTAGCTCCGCTTTTTTTGAAAAAAGCCGGATAGAGCGTCATCAAATTGTGTATGGCGCGCTTGGTGCGCGGATGAAAAGTGAAATTCATGCACTCAGCATGAAAACGTTGACGCCAGAAGAATGGCGAGTGGCTAGCCATGCCTGATAGTGTTGCATAGGGCGTGTCCGGTTCTATTTTATACAACCCTGTTCTGTGGTGAGCCGCAAACAGGGTTCCTTTTATTTTTTATAGAAAGCTTGTTGTTTCATGGACAAACTGCGTATTCAGGGCGGGCATCGCCTAGTTGGCGAACTTGCGATTTCGGGCGCAAAAAATGCAGCGCTGCCGATATTATGCGCTAGCCTTCTCACAGCAGATCCGGTGTGTCTGCATAATGTACCTAATTTGCAGGATGTACGTACCATGCTGGCCCTCTTGGGCCAAATGGGAGTGCAGATAGACATATCCTCTGAAGAGACGGGCCCCTCAGGCCAGACCATCACCTTGCAAGCGCAAAAACTGCATGAACTTACCGCTCCTTATGAGCGGGTTAAGGCTATGCGCGCTTCGATTTTGGTGTTAGGGCCTTTGTTGGCGCGTTTTGGTGCTGCGCGTGTTTCGCTTCCTGGCGGGTGTGCTATTGGATCGCGTCCTGTCGATCAGCATATTAAAGGGCTGCGTGCACTTGGTGCCAATATTCAGATCGAACATGGTTATATCGCAGCACATTTATCAGATGCTGCTTTTGATGCAAGCACTTTCAAGGCACCCGAAGAGGGGGCGCATGTAGCGCGCCTTAAAGGCAATCGCTTTATAGCCGATATGGTGACGGTTACAGGGACAGAAAATATCCTGATGGCAGCCACGCTGGCAGAAGGCAAAACCATCATTGAAAATGCTGCACGAGAGCCTGAAGTGACAGATCTTGCGCATCTTTTAGTCGCAATGGGCGCACGTATTGAAGGGATTGGTACCGATTGCCTAGTGATTGAAGGCGTAGAACGTTTACACGGCGCTAGCTATACCGTTACCCCAGACCGTATTGAAGCGGGTACTTTTCTCTGTGCGTTGGCAGCGACGGGAGGGGAGTTGACCTTACGCAATGTGGTGCCCAGTGCGCTTGATGCAGTACTGAATAAATTGCAAGAGGCAGGGCTTAGTTTTGAGCTGGAATCGAATGCGATTCATGCGGTTATGCGAGGTCGTGCACGCGCAACTAGTTTCAAAACCTCAGAATACCCTGCATTTCCCACTGATTTGCAAGCACAGTTTATGGCCTTAAACTGTGTGGCTGAAGGCCAGGCGCATATGGTTGAGACTATTTTTGAGAACCGCTTTATGCATGTTCCCGAGCTTAATCGTCTAGGTGCTTGCGTGAATATTGAAGGCAATACCGCTTGGGCTACAGGAGTGCCATTTTTGTCGGGCGCGCATGTAATGGCAACAGATTTGCGCGCTTCAGCGTGCCTGGTGATTGCCGGTTTAGTCGCACAAGGGGAAACTTGGATCAGCCGTATCTACCATTTGGATCGCGGTTATGACCAAATGGAGAAAAAACTGTGCTCAGTTGGAGCCCATGTAGAACGCATACAATCTGACTATCATGCAGATGATCTTAGTATGCATTCTATGGAAGCAGCTTCTTCCGACGAGGACGCTCCTTCTAAAAAGCAAGATGGAACGATGCAGGAGTCAACGCAGAGGCTAGTGCATGGTTGATTCACTCGCATCTTTTTCAGTGCCTGAAGCCGTGTCATTAACAAATAGTGCTATAGCCCCACCTTTACATACGCCACTTACTTTTGCTCTTGCAAAAGGGCGTATTTTTAAAGAAACACGTGAGTTGCTTGCCGCTATGGATGTGCACATTCAGGGCGACCCAGAAACCTCGCGCAAACTGATCTTCCAAACCACGCATCCCGGCTTGCAAGTGCTTTTGATTCGGGCCAGTGATGTACCTACTTATGTGCAATACGGTGCTGCAGATTTCGGTGTAATTGGCAAAGATGTTTTGCTCGAGCATGGCGGTGCAGGCCTATACCAGCCCATGGACCTTGGAATTGCTCAGTGCCGTATATCGGTAGCTGCCCCCCCTGAATTTGATTACAAACGTGCAACACGGCCCGGTGCGCGCTTGCGCGTTGCAACTAAATACGTAAACACTGCCAGGGAACATTTTGCTGCAAAAGGCGTTCCGGTTGATTTAATAAAACTCTATGGATCGATGGAGCTGGCTCCTCTGGCTGGTTTAGCAGATGCGATCGTGGACGTAGTAGGTACAGGTGCCACTTTGCGTGCCAACCACCTAGTTGAAGTGGAAGAAATCATGTCGGTTTCTGCACGTTTAATTGTCAATCAAGCTGCACTAAAGCTAAAGCGAGCTGCGCTAGCAAGTATATTAGATGCATTAGAAATCGTGCTGCAAAAGCGCGGAAATACAATACATACGTAAATGTAGGTTGGGGTGAGGTACGAACCCCAACATGCATACCACTGACTTTTAATCTTTTTTTGAGAGTTTTTAAGCAGGTTTTCAAGGAGATGATGGCGCGCATGTTGGGGTTCCTTTGTCACCACCAACCTACGGCATTTTGAACGGTTTGAAGTCATATATCACTTCCCCTTTTTCCTCCATTTTTCTAATGTCCTCCACCCCTTTAAAGCTTCGTAAACTTGATACGAGTGATTCACACTTTGACGCAGATCTTGCCGCTTTATTTTGTGAAGCAGCTAGTCATGATGAACAAATAGATAGTCGCGTTGCAGAGATTTTGGCTGAGGTGCGTGCGCATCAAGATGCCGCAGTTTTGGATTACACCGCACGTTTTGATCGTTTAAACGTGGCTTCTATGAGTGATTTAGAAGTTTCCACCAGTGAGCTTGAAGCAGCATTTAACGGTTTAGATGCTAAACCTAGAGCAGCGCTTGAAGCGGCTGCAGCGCGTATTCGCACCTATCATGAACGACAAAAGCAAGAGTGTGGTAGCCATAATTGGCAATTAACCGAGCCAGATGGCACGACGCTTGGACAAAAAGTAAGTCCTATTGAGCGTGTGGGTATTTACGTTCCTGGTGGTCGAGCTGCCTATCCCTCGTCAGTATTGATGAATGCGATTCCTGCCAAAGTAGCAGGCGTCCAACAGCTAGTGATGACCGTTCCTACCCCAGACGGAGAGAGAAACCCTCTGGTTTTCGCTGCGGCTTTTCTAGCAGGGGTCGATCGTGTGTTCACTATAGGAGGTGCGCAAGCGATAGGTGCATTAGCTTATGGCACAGAAACAATCCCTAGCGTTGACAAAATAGTAGGGCCGGGCAATGCGTATGTAGCTGCGGCTAAACGGCGTGTTTTTGGCAAGGTAGGCATAGACCTTATTGCTGGCCCTTCTGAAATTGTGGTGTTGTGTGATGGAACCACCGATCCGCGCTGGATCGCCATGGACTTATGCGCTCAAGCTGAACACGATGAGCATGCGCAGTCTATTTTATTAAGTCCAGATCGTGCCTTTATTGAGCGTGTTGCAAATGCACTGGACGTATTGATGGATGAACTGCCGCGCGAAGCCGTGATTCGTCGTTCTCTTGAAAACCGTGGTGCTTTGATTGCGGTGAAGGATATGGCCCAAGGGTGCGAGATCATTAATAAATTAGCTCCTGAACACGTAGAAATATCAGCGCAAACACCACGTCAATGGGCAGATGCGGTACATCACGCAGGCGCTATCTTTATAGGTCGCTATACCAGTGAAAGTCTAGGCGATTACTGCGCAGGCCCCAATCACGTTTTGCCAACCGCGCAAAGCGCCCGCTTCTCTTCTCCGTTGGGCGTATATGACTTTCTCAAACGCACCAGCGTGCTTGAAGTCAGCGAGCAGGGCGCGCATACCTTAGGGCGCATTGCCGTGGAGCTAGCCAACGGCGAAGGCCTGCACGCACATGCACGCAGCGCAGCTTGCCGTTTTGAATAACGAACATTTTCAACGTGCATATGCAGAATGGTAGGTTGGGGTGACGAAGGAACCCCAACATGCAGACCAATATCCTTTTAAAACCTGCATATAGATCGCCAAAAGCGATGATTACAAGCCGGTGGTGTGCGTGTTGGGGTTCCTTCGTCACCCCAACCTACCGTTCTGCATATGCTTGTTAAAGCAACGGTTATATAGGACTGTGGTAATCATGTTGGGGTTCGTTCCTCACCACCAACCTACGCCACCGCTGTTAACTCAAAACTTCCTATAGCGGGAACATATTCAAAGTCGTGAAGCGCATGCTCTTTTTGACAAGTAGTAGCTGTATCAACAAACTCTTGCAGGTGGTTAAATATAATAACTAAATCGGTTTCAATAGGGGTTTTTTTAATCACCTCCAATTCAATATCTTCTTGAATATATTCCGCTTTGCTCAGGCTGATTAATCCGTACAATTTTTCTAATAGAAATTTTAAAAGATTATGCAAAGAAGAATAGACATCATTAGCAAGCGTCTTGTAGGATGGAATGCCTCCTTCAGACGGTACTTTTTTATACTCTGTAGCCGGCGCTCTTTGTGTGGCTTGAAATGCATGGGCCAGAGCGTTGGTAGTTAAAACAGACATTGACATAATTTTCTCTCATTCTTTAAAAGGAAAAGGGGATAAAAGCAAAATTCCCATTAGTCAACTACTTGCTGGCTATGCCTAAAAAGAATTTCGCAAGAGAAAAAGTAAATCTTTGCGATAGGTAAAACAAGCTTTTAGCTAAAAGGCTAGAGGGTTTAAAAGATATATGCACTATGCTCTATATCGATGCATGAGCTCTTATAAAGCTATTAGATATATTGTTTTCTGTATGGGTAAGGTATTGTGTAGATATAAAAATATCTAGTTTTTGAAACACATTGCTTTTTGAATGATATTGCCTAGGGCGTGTCCTCAATTGCTCCAAAGGGTTCATATTTGGGGGAGCAGGAGCGCAGGGACCGGAACTGTACTTGAGTACAGTGAGGATCTCGAGCACCGCACGACCTCAAAGATGGGCCCTTTGGGGTAATTGAGGATATGCTCTATTGATTTTATTGATATAGGCCATTTACACGCTGCTTGCTATGATTTCTCCTTTATCTACTTCTTCTCGTACCACCTCTACTAAAGACGCGCAATGCACAGCAAAAAATGCAGGGAGGTGTCCTTTTACCCGCTTTTTTTGTCAAACCCAGTCTTTAGTCGGCAGGTGCACATGGACCGGCATGCTGTACAACCTAGCCCTGCTAGTAGCTGCAGTGTGGGTCTGGGTAAAAGCGTCCAATGTGATGGATAGCTATGAGCATATTGCTTTGCTATTAGCGGTCATCGTATTAGGTGCGCTTGGCGTATGCTGGCCTCGATTACGCATAGCTTTATTGGGTAGCTGCATGCTCATCGGTTGTGCGGTATTTGCGTATAAGCAGGACTTAGCCCGTGCGGATACCGTTTTCATCTTGAAATATGCGCTAGCGAGTCAATCTGCATTATTGTGGATGGGGGTGCTGTTTTTAGTGGCTACCCTTTTTTATTGGGCCGGTATGCTCTCGCAAGCGATAGGTCCGAGCCGTATAGCCCGTGGTTTTTGCTGGGCAGCGGTATTAATGGGTACTGCCGGATTAGGGGTTCGTTGGTATGAGTCTTACCTAATGGGCGCGGATATAGGCCATATTCCCATTTCTAATTTATATGAAGTATTTGTGCTGTTTTGCTTGATGACTGCTTTGCTATACTTGTACTTCGAATCCAAAACACTAGAGCAAGCAACATTTGAAAAGCAAGATGCAGGCAATGACCATGAAAAATTGCATGCCGCACACACCAAAATTTATGCGCTTGGCGCTTTTGTGCTGCTTGTTATCACTGCTGCATTAGGTTTTTTAGCATGGTACTCAAGCACACGGGATGCGCAGGTTATTACCCCGCTTGTGCCCGCTCTACAAAGCGGCTGGATGAAAATACACGTTCCTGCCAATTTCATGGGATACGGCAGCTTTGCGCTGGCGGCCATGCTTGCACTCGCCTACTTATTAAAACGCTACAAAATCGCATCAAATAGATTGCCAGAGTTCGCCATCCTAGATGAGCTCATGTACCAAGCCATTATGGTTGGCTTTGCTTTTTTCACACTAGCTACCATCTTGGGCGCACTTTGGGCGGCCGAAGCATGGGGAGGGTATTGGAGCTGGGATCCGAAAGAAACGTGGGCACTAATTGTCTGGCTGAACTATGCAGCCTGGTTGCATATGCGCCTCATTAAAGGCTTGAGAGGGACTGTTTTAGCGTGGTGGGCTTTTATTGGCCTTTTCATCACTGCTTTTGCCTTTTTAGGCGTGAATATGTTTTTGTCGGGATTGCATAGTTATGGAACCTTATAGTGACAATGCCCTCAATACTTGTGCATCTTTTTGATGTATTCCTGTTGCGTAAATATGAGGGTTTTTACCCTAAAGACACTTTCCAAAATATTGGGTATATTAATCTTTAATATAAGAATAGGCGCTGATTGAACTCAGCGCCTTTTTAATGCAATAAATAGCTTCTGCCAGGGCATATTTTTGTTTAATCCTAGAAAAAAATAATAGGGGGAAGTGATATGTTGGGCAGCATCTTTTCATCATCACGAAGCGCGCTCTCTGCAGAGCAAATGCTTGAACTCACCAACGCTTATTTAAACAACGCTCGACAAACCCAGGATAGCCATCTCGCGTCAATCTTCTGTGACGATGCGGAAATCTCGTTGTCCCAAGCAAAGCATGCCTTTAAAAGAGCGCTCTCCCCTGAGACATTGGCCGATCAAACGCTGCGTAATAAGATTGGCATCGCTTACTTTGAACGCGGCGAAGTGTTAGACAAGTTAGGGCAATACGATAGGGCGCAGGCGAGCTATAAAAAAGCGCAAAAATGGGGCCATCCCGGTGTAGCCCCTCAGCCAAGCAGTCTATCGGCCTATGCAACACTTCACCCAGTTCCGCTGACGAACCGTTCCCTCATTGACACGCAGACCCACGAGACCTTGCATGCTCCTGCGCCACCCTCTGCCGTCAACCCGTCCTCCGCCATCTCCGCCGATATCCCATCGATCTTGGCTGAACCTGTGCAGAACGCAGCACTCTCGCCACGCATACTCGAAAGCATCCAGGAAAAGAATGACTTGGTGAACCAGTTGTTTACGGAAACACTGCAGACGTTTCAGAGCTTGGATTTATCGAGCGTATGGCCCAGTGCCTTTTTAGTTTATGCCCATGACAACCCGCATTACGGCATGGCTGATGCAGGCACGGCGAAATTTCTGATTAATCACCTGGTCAAGCTAGGTGTAAATCTCTATTCCGATCAACGACCAAAGGGGTTGCAAGCGCCGGCTGCGTTAAGCACCCGAGAAGACGCAGCCAGGGTGGACGATATTCTCACGAGCCAGCTGTGTTTGTTGCCTACCGCCGTAGGTGGGATTCAACCGGTCGATAAAGTAATTGTTTGTGGTTCGCAGGTCTTAGGCCACTATCTGCAATGGGGAGAAGCGGGGAAACACTATCAAGCCTATTGCGCAGACCTGAAAAAAGCCTACGGGCTGGCTCAGCAAAACCCCGCGCAGGCTGAAGCCGAAATACGGCAGGTGGTCAATACCTATTCCCAACAAGCAGATTTTCATCATGTCTTGACGGAAATGGCCTTTTTAAAAATCCGCACGGACTATCTGGATCAGCACGGCATCATTCCCGTTTCGTTATGTGCCAATGGGTATGAACTTTGTGTTCAGGATTTTATCAAAGCGACCACGGTGCGCATTGAAGATATGCCCCGCTTCGCCTCGCAGCGTGCAAGCGGTCAGGCTGTATACCAGCATCAGGGTCGCCATCTGGTTTTCTTTAAATTGTTGGAGCGGCTGCTGGCACAAAATGGTGCAGAAGCGCTGCTACGTACATTTTGGACAGCCTATGCCGACTTAATTAAGCGCTTAAACAGCGAAGCATCGGCGCCTAAGGCGGCAGAATATGTACGCATATGGAGGAAAATCTCCCAGAATGTCCAGGCCACGCTGCAAATGCTGCGGGCGCAGGTAGACGAGCACGAACTGCGAGCAGCCTTAACCTGCTATGCCTCTCTGGATCGGCTAGCGATTCAGCGGCTATCCGGTCCGCCGCTCTCGATGAAAGACTGCTATATCAATCTGGCGATAGTAGAACACCAGAAAGCGCGCAAGGAAGAAGGGAAGCCTAAAGAGGGGGAAGAGAACCAGTCTACAGAGGAAGAAGCCGCGCAAAACCATTTTCATCGCTTACCGAGCTTCGAGGCGATCGATTCCAATCAACAGAAATTAGTGCCCCTCGAAAAACTGTTTGATCTCCTAGAATTAAGCGATGGCAAGACCAAGCCCCCACAACGGATTCTGATTCGAGGCCGGGCTGGCGTGGGTAAAACGACCTTATCCAAAAAGATCGTCTACGAGTACACGCAAAAAGCGCAATGGCGGGATCGCTTTGACTGGCTGCTGTGGGTCCCGCTGCGCACGCTCAAGGGCAAATCAAG
>JASSUF010000066.1:0-13208 GCA_031963365.1 Mycoavidus cysteinexigens | reverse complement strand
GTACACAAGCCGTAGGCAAAACGGTTCATTACCCTGCTCCCGAGCTATGCACAGATAACGGAGCAATGATCGCCTTTGCAGGCGCCCTACGCCTGCACCGCTGGCCAGAGCAAGCTCGCGCGCATTATGCTTTTATGGTCAAGCCCCGTTGGGAGCTATCAGCGGCTTAGAGAGTATTTAAGCGGTATCCTTATTTATGGATACCGCCTACAAAATGCAGACCTGCTTTTTAATCCGGCTGCGCAACGCGCTCTCCGTACAAATCATGTCCCTTTGCTTCACGAATTTTCACAAAGGCGAATTCTCCAACGCGGCAAGGAGCCAGAGGCGCTGCTGCTCTAGGGCCCTTCTTTTGTCTAGAGGCACCAGAAGAAGATGGGCTTATATAGACTAATCCATCAATTTCTGGCGCATCTGCAGCAGAGCGCCCTATCGCCCCTTCTGGGCCTACTTCATCGATCAGCACTTGTAATACCTGGCCTTCTTTTCGCTTTAAGCGCTGTGCTGAAACGGTTTCTGCTACTTCCATAAAACGCGCACGGCGCTCTTCGCGCAAGGCTTCGGGCAATGCGCCTTCTAAGGCATTAGCACGTGCGCCTTCAACAGGGGAGTAAGCGAAGCAGCCCACTCGATCTAATTGCGCCTCTCGGATAAAGTCGAGTAGCGTCTCAAATTCTGCTTCTGTTTCACCAGGAAAGCCCGCAATAAACGTGCTCCGCACTACGATTTCCGGACACACAGCCCGCCAGGCTTGAATGCGCTCTAAATTTTTCTCAGCATGTGCTGGGCGTTTCATGCGTTTTAGCACAGCAGGATGCGCATGCTGTAAAGGTACATCTAAATAAGGCAAGATCCGACCTTCTGCCATGAGGGGCAGTAACTCATCTACATGCGGATAAGGGTATACATAGTGCAAACGTATCCATGCACCATAAGGCTTAGCAAGCTCCCCAAGCGCTGCGACTAACTCTGTCATACGCGTTTTGAGAGGACGACCCTGCCAAAAACCCGTGCGATATTTCACATCCACGCCATACGCGCTGGTGTCCTGGGAAATAACTAAAAGCTCTTTCACGCCTGCTTTGAGTAAATTCTCCGCTTCAATCATCACTTCAGCGATAGGGCGCGAGACCAAATCACCCCGCATCGACGGGATGATGCAAAATGTGCAGCGATGATTACAGCCTTCAGAAATTTTCAAATACGCATAGTGACGCGGTGTTAATTTGATCCCAGAAGGAGGCACTAAATCTACAAATGGCTCATGAGGGCGCGGTAAGTTTTGGTGCACAGCCTCCATTACTTCTGCAGCAGCATGCGGACCTGTAACCGATAACACCTGAGGATACGCCGCTTCGACTACCGTTCCTCCCTCTGCTGTTTTTTTCGCCCCTAAACAACCCGTCACAATAACCTTGCCATTGGCATTGAGTGCTTCCCCAATCGCATCCAAACTTTCTTGCACAGCCGCATCGATAAAACCACAGGTATTCACCACCACCAAATCGGCCCCTTCATAGGTGGGGGAGATTTCATACCCTTCTATACGCAATTGCGTGAGGATATTTTCTGAATCGACCAATGCTTTAGGGCACCCCAGCGATACAAATCCCACTTTTCGGGGAGTGGTTTCAGAAAGAGTAGGAGTAGAACTAGGAGGGGTGGCAACAGCAGACGACATACAAATTTTTCCAAAATATAGAGAACAGTAGGTTGGGGTGACGAAGGAACCCCAATATGCACACCACAGACTTTTATCATGCTTTTGGCATGTGTATACAAAGAATGTAAATATCTAAACAGACGTAGATGGCGCATCCCAATGTACACCGACCTTCTGAGCTAAAGCCGCCGCATCCTCCGGAAGCTCAGCCTGCCAAGATAAGGGCTCTCCGCTCTCAGGATGCGTAAATGCAAGCTGGCAAGCATGCAAAAATTGTCTTGGGAAAGTAACCAGCTCTGAAGCAAGCTGTACTGCGGCGCTTGGTTTGGCTCGAGAAGAAGCTTGCTCAGCGCAAAACCCAATAGCACGCTGCTGACCATGACCACGTCCATAGAGGGGATCACCCACTATCGGATACCCTAAATGAGACAAATGCACTCGAATCTGGTGCGTGCGGCCGGTTTCCAGAGCGCATAAAAGCGCAGCAACGGGCAAACCTGCTGCCATGCTCACTGAGCATCGTAGATAGTGCGTGCGCGCTGGCTTAGACGCTGCGCCCACCACTACCGCCATACGGATACGGCTTCTGGGATCACGGCCTATAGATGCATTAACCAGACCCCGCGCTGGCGGCGTGCCCCAAACCAATGCCTGATACATGCGCTTTACCGTACGCGCCTGAAGCTGACGCACTAAAGCAGTTTGTGCCTCTAATGTGCGTGCTACTACCATCAACCCACTAGTATCTTTATCCAATCGATGCACAATACCCGCACGCGGCAGCGCTGCTGCAGCTGCACCATACCGATGCAGCAACCCATTAAGGAGGGTCCCTCCCCAATTACCCACCGCAGGATGCACAACGCATCCTGCAGGCTTATTAATCACCACTAGACTAGCGTCTTCATACACAATAGACAGCGGAACAGGTTCAGGTCGAAAAGCCTGCTGCTCAGGTTTCAAATCTGGCCACAACGCTACCATCGCGCCCTCGCAAGCCTTTTGGCGCAAGCTCGCAAGCGCTCCAGCCACCTGCACGCGCTCGGCCTTCACCCAACTCTGCAAGCAAGCACGAGAGTACTGCGGGAAAAGATAAGCTAATACTTTATCTAAGCGTTCTCCCTCATACTCAGCAGGAATGGTGGCAGTGAGAGGCTCGGCGCAATCTGCTTCCACAGCCGATTCCAAAGGGTCCAAACCCTGTAAAGGCTCAAAGAGCGCTTCAACAGTCAATATAACTCCGCATTCAGTAAAGCCCCTTTAGAAAATAAGTGATAAAACCACTCTAAAGAGGAATTGTTAATTTGTAGGTTGGGGACCCGTTCTTAATTCAGTACACTTCGTCTTCTATCACAAAATAAAACTTCGACAGAAATCTATGACTTCCCTCTTCCTTAAAAGCCGCCCTGCCTACCATATAGCCAGATGTGCCCTATTAGCCATAGTGGGCACACTAACTGCCTGTGGAGGGTTGCCAGAGAAAAAAGACGAAACAGCCACCTGGTCTGGCGACAAATTATACGTGCAAGCGCAGGAAGCTCTAGAAAGTCATGACTGGATCCGCTGCGCGGAGTACTTTGAAAAAATGGAAGGCCGAGATCCTTTCGGCTCTCGAGCACCACAAGCGCAGATTAACGTGGCCTACTGCCAATGGAAAAACAATGAGCCTCAAGCTGCTGAACAAGCAGTAGATCGCTTCATTCGGCTACATCCCGATCATCCGCAACTCGCTTACGCTTACTATCTAAAAGGCCTACTCAATTTTAAAGATGAGCTAGGCTTGCTAGGTCAGTTAAGCGCACAAGACCTTAGCGAACGCGACCCTGAAGCGCTACGCCGTGCATATGATGCTTTCAAAGTTATTGCTACCCGCTACCCTAGCAGCCGTTATGCGCCGGACGCCATGCAACGCATGCGCTATATCGTCAATGCACTGGCGGCACATGAAGTACATGCCGCACAATATTATTACGAACGCGGTGCTTACCTGGCGGCCATCAATCGCGCTAAACACGTTCTTACAGAGTACCCCAATACCCCAGCTATTCCCAAAGCGCTAAGCTTAATGCAAAAAGCCTATCAGGCGTTAGGAACACCAGAGCTGGCTGCAGATGCTAAACGGGTGTTAAAAGCTACCAGTTCCAAGCGCGCACCTTAGTTCTGCTTAGTTTTGAATAGATTGCAGGGGGAGGGAAAATAATATTAGATGGTGTGCACTTCACATGCATACCGCTGATTTTTGCTTTTAGATAATCTGTAAGCAGGTTATCAAGGTCGCTGTGGCTTGCATGTTGGGGTTCGTGCCTCACCACCAACCTACCGTTCTTTGCTTTTCTTGTGGTCGGTGCAGTTTGATAGAACAGTTTTAGACAGGCAGCTTGGTAGGTTGGTGGTGAGGCACGAACCCCAACATGCAGGCCACTCCCTACACCACCACCCCTTCAGCTACATCTAATCGTAAAAAATGTGTACGGTAATAACGTAATTCCTCAATCGATTCATATACATCGGCTAAAGCAGTATGGCGTGCTTCTTTGGTAAATCCTTTTGCTATGGTGGGTTGCCAGCGCTTGCAGAGTTCCTTTAGCGTACTGACATCTAAATTACGATAATGAAAAAAAGCTTCCAATTCAGGCATCCAAGCTGCCATAAATCGGCGATCTTGGCAGATAGAATTGCCGCATAAGGGAGATTTGCCCGCTGGTAGATAGCGCTGTAAAAAAGCCAGTATTTCAGCGCTAGCGCGCTTTTCACTATATTCAGAAGCGCGTACGCGCTCGATCAAACCGGAACGGCCGTGCATTTTTTGATTCCATGCATCCATTCCTGCTAGTACTTCATCTGATTGGTGTACTGCTAGAGTTGGGCCTTCTGCGACGACTTCTAACAAGCTATTGGTCACGACTACTGCGACTTCCAAAATGCGGTCTGTAAGCGGCTGCAGCCCGGTCATTTCCATATCAAGCCAAACAAGGTAGGTTTCATTTAAAACTGAAGAGGGTGGTACATTCATAGTACGATTAGGCCTAAAGTAATGGATACAGTTTAGAAGCAGCTCATGCTTCTAACGCATTTTTTGAAGCGGTAGGAAACCATTTCAAGATATTTTTTATATATTAGATACCCTTACAGCATAGGCATGCAAAAGCCTCACGCTTTGATCGCGTTGGGCTTTCTTTGTGCTCCATCACCTCTACATCCCCATGAAAAAAACACAAGAAGTTGGGCGCGTTATTGCAGCCTACGGCCGCCACTATGGAGTCATGCCACAGGAAGGGGGTCCTCTGCAAACCGTGTTGCCCTGCTTTGTACGTGTGAAGGAAGGGGTGGCGGTTGGAGATTGGGTGCATTATGAGCGTTGCTCTGCTGATCAGGGTTTGATTGTGAGCATTTTGCCCAGACGCAACCTTTTATATCGATCAGAGGGTCGCAAATCTAGGCGCTTCGCAGCTAACTTAGATCAAGTGCTTATTATGCTAGCAACCGCCCCGCGTCCTAATGAGGTATTGCTCGGGCGTACCTTAGTGGCGAGTCAAGCAGCGGGTTTATCGGTATTGATCGTACTCAATAAAATAGATTTAGAAGCGGCTCTACCTCTCGCGCGGGAAAGCCTGCAAAGCTATAAGCATTTAGGGTATCCCATACTAGAGCTCTCCCTAGCTACGCAAGGGGAAGCTGCATGGGCTGCGCTCACCCCTCACCTTGCAGGCCGCACTACCCTTGTTTTAGGTCAATCAGGTACCGGAAAATCGACCTTGATCAACCATTTTATTCCGCATGCAAAGGTACTCACCCGGGAAATTTCACAGGCACTGGGCACCGGAAAGCACACCACCACCGCCACACATTTTTATGATTTAGGAGTATTAGATGGTGGCTTGGGCACTATGGAGCCCAAAAATGCTGCCCTTATTGATTCGCCCGGGTTTCAAGCATTTGGCCTAGACCATTTAAGCAAAGAAGATTTGGAGGATGCTTTTGTTGAGTTCCAGCCTCTTCTGAAGCGGTGTCGTTTTTATAACTGCCGTCATTTGAAAGAGCCTGATTGCGCTATTCGAGCCGCTGTACAGGAAGGACAGATTGAGCAAAAACGCTACAAGCTATACCAGGAATTAGTTGGGTAGGTTGGTGGTGAGGTACGAACCCCAACATGATAACCGCTGGCCTTTTAAAACCTGCATATGCAGGTCAAAAGCGATGATTACAAGTCGGTGGTGCGCGTGTTGGGATTCCTTCGTCACCACCAACCACCCGTTTATTACGTGACTCGAATATGTAGTTCTCGCAATTGTTCTATGTCCACTGTGCTTGGAGCCTGAGTAAGTAGGCATTGAACGCGCTGGGTTTTGGGGAAGGCGATGACGTCCCGAATTGATTCTGCACCGGTCATTAATGTGACGATGCGATCTAGGCCAAATGCTATGCCGCCATGTGGCGGGGCACCGTAGGCTAATGCATCCAAAAGGAAGCCAAATTTGCTGCGTGCTTGCTCCGCATCTAGATTGAGCACAGAGAAAACGCGGCTTTGTAGATCGGCACGGTGAATACGAATAGAACCTCCACCGATTTCCCAACCGTTGAGCACGATGTCATAGGCCCTAGCGAGGCAGCGGCCTGGATCGGTTTCTAAATAGATTTCATCTTCTTGTCTAGGGGCGGTGAACGGATGATGCATAGCGGCAAAACGCTTTGTTTTTGCATCATATTCAAACATCGGGAAGTCAACGACCCATAAAGGACGCCAGCCCTCTGTCATCAAGCCCTGCTCTATTCCAAATGCACTGTGTCCAATTTTTAGACGCAATGCACCTAAGCTGTCATTGACGACTTTCGCTTCGTCTGCACCAAAGAAAATAAGATCGCCATTTTGCGCACCTGTGCGCTGCATAATGGCTGCAATTGCTTCATCGTGTAGATTTTTAACAATAGGGCTTTGCAAGCCTTCACGGCCTTGTGCCAAGTCATTGACCTTAATCCAGGCTAGGCCTTTTGCACCATATACACGCACATATTCCGTATAGGTATCAATCTCGCTTCGGGAGAGCGCGCCTCCTTGTGGTACGCGTAGCGCAGCAACGCGCCCAGTGGGGCTGTTAGCTGGCACACTAAAAACTTTAAAATCGACGGTCTGCAATGCTTCTGTCAACTCTGTGAGTTCTAAGTTAACTCGTAGATCGGGTTTGTCCGAACCAAAACGGCGCATCGCCTCTGCATACGTCATAACCGGGAAGCACTCTGCCAGATCGACTTGGATGCCTGCTTTGAAAATAGCCCGTACTAAGCCTTCAAAGTGCCCACGTACCTCCTCTTCATCGACAAAAGACATTTCACAATCAATTTGTGTGAATTCTGGCTGACGATCTGCACGCAAATCTTCATCTCTAAAGCATTTGGTAATCTGATAGTAGCGATCAAAGCCAGACATCATCAGCAACTGCTTAAAGAGCTGAGGAGACTGCGGGAGCGCAAAAAATTCACCTGCGTGTACGCGAGAAGGCACCAAGTAATCCCGCGCACCTTCAGGAGTACTTTTGGTCAGCATGGGTGTTTCAATATCAATAAACCCACTGGCATCTAAATAGCGTCGCACTTCGCTGGTTACACGGTGACGCAATCGAAGGTTGTACTGCATGGGTGCGCGCCGCAAGTCGAGCATGCGGTAGGTCATGCGAATACTTTCAGATATATGCTCATCGTCCAGTGCAAAAGGCGGCGTAGCAGAGGCATTAAAAACAGTGAGCACTTGGCATACTACTTCAATAGCGCCTGTAGCTAAGTCTGGATTCGCCGTACCTTCTGGGCGAAGGCGCACCAGGCCTTCAATGCGCACACAATATTCATTACGCAAATCTTCTGCTTGTGCAAATACCTCCGGAACACTCGGATCAAAAACAACCTGGACCAACCCTTCTCGATCTCGCAAATCTACAAAAATAACGCCGCCGTGGTCGCGACGACGGTGTATCCATCCGCACAGTGAAACAGTTTGGCCTAGATGGGCTTCGGTGACTACACCGCAGTATTGCGTTCTCAAAAGCATGATAAGGAAGGTCGAGGAAAAAACGGAGAAAAAAAGCCAGCAAAAATAAAAAGGCACCCGAGTGTAGGGGTGCTCTCATTTTATAGGTATAAAAAGAAAAAGAAAGTTCACGCTTCTTTTATAAAAATCGGTGCAGGAGATACTACACCTAAAGACACTATATATTTAAGCGCAGCATCCACTGTCAGATCCAGCTCAACCACTTCAGAGCGCGGCAGCAGCAGCAAGAAACCGGAAGTCGGGTTAGGCGTGGTGGGAACATATACGCTTACATACTCCTGTTTGGCATGCTCTGGCAGATGATTTTTAATGGCGCCCGTTGGTGCACCCGTTAAAAAAGCAAGGGTATAGAGCCCTTGACGTGGATATTGGATAAGCACAGAACGGCGAAAAGCATGACCATCGCTTGCAAGCAGCGTATCTGAGACTTGCTTCACACTCCCATAAAATGCACCAATAATTGGAATGCGTCGTAAAAGCGCTTCCCAAGAGCGTACTAGGGTTTGGCCAATAAAATTTTGTACAGATATCCCTACCGTAAAAATTAATGCCAAAGAAAGTAATGCACCAAGCCCCGGAATATGGAACCCAAAGAGCTGCACAGGTTGCCAGGCATCAGGCAGCAGCATGAGGGTTCGATCCATCAAACTGAGCACGACATCCAGCACCCAAAGCGTAACAGCAATAGGCAACAAAACCAGTAATCCGGTCAAGAAGTAAGTTTTAAGGGTAGTCTTTTTAGAGGTCATGAGCCAGCAGATAGCGTTGCAGAGGAAGTGGATGCGGTATCCGTTACCGTTTTTGCTACAGAGGCAGCCGGCGCGTCTGAAGAAGTAGAGGAAGGCGATGCAGCAGCCTTACCACTAGAATGGGCTTGCGATGCGCTGCTTGTAGACGCTGTACCCGCATCACGAAAATCTGTCACATAGTAACCAGAGCCTTTAAACTGAAAAGCAGCCGCAGTGAGCTGCTTTTTAAAAGTCGCTTGCTTGCATTGTGGGCAATGGGTAAGCGGCGCATCGCTCATTTTCTGTAAGACATCTTCAGTGTGCGCGCACTCAGCGCAGCGGTAGGCGTAGATAGGCATAGCTTTTAATATTTAGTAATTAAGTTACGCATGTATTCAAAAAGGCAAAGAATGGTAGGTTGGTGGTGGGCAACGTTCCCCAACATGCAAACCACAGTCTTTTTGAATACCTGCGTAACATCAGATATTAGGTAGATTGCAATACTTTGAGCAGGTTCAAAAAGCCTATTTGAGATGAGTTATTCGCATAATTATACCGGTAAGCTAGGCCAGCGCCCCAAGATTGCTACTCCCAAAAAGACTATAACCACTCCTATCACCACTACGCGTTCCAGCCCTCTTAAAAAAGTATGGCGGGATTTCTCCTGTTGCTCGAGGCGCGTTAAGCGTGACTCCACAGCTCTTGAGGCCTGCTGGCCTTGTGCGGCTAGCGCATCATGTAAAAGCCGTGGAATTTGCGGCAGCATTTGGCTCCATTGCGGTGCCTCATACTTGAGGCGCTGTACCCACCCTCTCCATCCTACCTGCGCTTTAATCCAGCGCTCCAAATAAGGCTGGGCGGTATTCCAAAGATCTAGATCTGGATCTAAGTCACGCCCCAGGGCTTCTACATTCAATAAGGTTTTTTGCAAAAGCACAAGTTGCGGTTGAATTTCTACGGAAAAACGGCGTGAGGCTTGAAAGAGTCGCAAAAGCACCTGCCCTACGGAAATATCTTTGAGCAGTTTATCAAAATAAGGCTCACACACCGCACGAATGGTTCCCTCCAGCGACTCCGCTCGCGTATTCGCTGGCACCCAACCGCATTCGATATGCAAGGTTGCTACGCGATGATAGTCTCGCTTAAAAAAAGCGAGCAGGTTTTGTGCTAGATAGCTTTTATCAAAATCCGATAAGGTCCCCATAATTCCGAAATCCAGCGCAATATATCGGCCAAAGCGCGCGCGCTCTAAGCTGACTTGAATATTGCCCGGGTGCATGTCTGCATGAAAAAGCCCATCTCGGAATACTTGCGTAAAAAAAATCTCAACCCCTTCACGCGCAAGCTTTTTTAAATCGACTCCCGCGTCTGCTAATCGCGCAACCTGGCTGATTGGAACCCCTTCCATCCATTCCATTACTAAGACTTTGGGCCTGCACCAAGCCCATATCATTTCTGGTACGCACAGTAAGGTAGAGTGCGCAAAATTGCGCCGCAATGCACTTGCATTGGCCGCTTCGCGCATTAGATCGAGCTCATCATGCAAATACATACTAAATTCTTCAACCACTTCCTGCGGTTTTAAGCGTCGGCCATCTACCCATACTTTTTGCACAATCCACGCTACGCTGCGTAGCAGTGCCACATCGCGCTCAATAATCGCGCGCATCCCTGGGCGTAATACTTTTATAGCCACAGCGCGCCCTACTGCTTGATCAGATTGCTGTGGCACTTGGCCTAATTCTTCCAAAGGCACTGTAGATACATCCGGTTTTAAGCGCGCGAAATGCACTTGCGCAATGGATGCACTAGCAATAGGCGTTGCATGAAAAACTTCAAATACCGCATCGATGGGCTCCCCTATTGCCTTTTCAATACGGTTTATAGCCACAGAAGAAGAGAAAGGCGGCACACGATCTTGTAATTTTACAAGCTCTATTACAAGCTCTGGCGCCAACATATCTCGCCGCGTAGAGAGCATCTGTCCAAATTTCACAAAAATAGGACCCAAATACTCACAAGCAAGCCGCAAACGCACTCCAGCGGGTCTTGAGCGAGCATCCTTAGAGGTGAATAAGATACTCAGCCCAGATAGACTGCGCAAAAACCAACGCCTCCAACCATGAGGGTGACTATAGGAAAGCACCATCCCAGCTAGGTCAAAACGAATCAGCGTAACCAGCAAAGAAAAAAAACGAAGCAGTGTATGCATAAAAGATGCAGTCAAAAAGGTAGAACGCTGAAAAATAGGGGGTGCACAGGGCACCAGCAACGCAAAACATGTAAGTGTAATCCATATGAACGAAAGGCTTACATACACAGCAACCAGGGTGCGCTTGATTCACAAAGTCTGAAAATGAGGGAGGAGTGTGTGAAAAGCGTTTAAGAAAAAACGCTTTTATCGTTAAGCCTAAGAAAAATATTACATAAAGAATAGGGCGGTATAAAAAAGCAGAATACAATAGTTATATAAATAGGGTCAGCGATCAATTACTGCTATACATATATTGAGCCCCCTTAAAAATTAATCTCTTTGCTTTCAATATACATGTCTCATTCTTCTACCATTTCTGTTTTACGCCATTATTTAACGCATCAATCTTTACCCGCCACATTTACTAACCAGCAAAACGCACTTAAGCAACATTCCCATTATTCTAGCGATACATCATTGCATACGCTTTCTGCACCCTCTATGCATAATACGGTATTAACCGTGTATGCACAGTTACTAGAAAACACCCCTCATATAAAGCTAGAGGATTTTCTAGAATCACTGAAACAGGTGTGCGAAAAAACAAATACCGATTATAAATTTTCATTAACACCCAAAAAAGCCAGAAAATTAATACAATCCAAAATACGTAGGCAAGCGCTCGAAATTATTTTTGACGAAGCACAGCAAAAAAAATTGATCTCGCCCCAGTGCCTTACAAAAGTGGATTTTTTGCAATCATTGGTACATTGCTGCGAGCAAGCGCATAAGGCCAATAAAGGGGTGCCATTTCGCAATGCTGGCAATCCAGCATTCACATTCACTCAATACCAATTTACGTTTGGGAGTGATGGTTCAGAGGAGTTAGAATTAACCATATTATTATGCTTTGACCTGCTTTTTAATATTGAATCTATATATATAGAAAAAACGCCTGAAATGTGCACACAGCAGTTAAAAAAAATAGGCGGAATGATTCGCGGCAATATTAAAAATACACAGGTAGGAAAAAACGACACACATACTTCATGCTCTACCGCCTCGGTGCAAGGGAAAAAAAGGCCACGAGAACAATCAAAAACCTATGATACTTCCCCACAAGAGCTGCCTGTGCGAAAAATACGAAAAATAATGCCGCATCCGGACGCAGCAATATCCATTACTGCAACGCCTGAATAAAAACCTTTTACATACCATACCATTGCAATATATATGTTTGACTTTGTTAATATTACACCCAAAAATTACCTCAAAAATATAGAGCACCTGGCCACTACACGCCAGCCTATTGTACTTACGCCCTCTACAGATTCGCTCCATGCGGAGCATTCCACAACGCCTATTTCTACTACGAAGTTTGTGCAAGATAAGATACTGAATGTATATGCGCAGGCACAACAAAGTGGATGTGACATGCCTATGAGGGATTTTTTACAATCGGTATTACACGGTTGCGAGGAAATTAAATATCTACTAAAAGGTTTGGAGTCTGAATATGCTACACACGCAGCAGATGCAACCCATTCTCTTGAAAAACCTAGAGCATCTCTACATAAACAGCCTAAACAACCTTCCCTTTCCATCCCTTCATCTAGTAAGAAGTCAAACACCAGCAATCTGCGTACCCCTCTAGCAAAAGCACAAAAAAATGGCGTTGTAAAAAAATATAGGGCGGGTTCTCAGAAAGGGAAAAATACCTATACGCCTGAATTTTTAAATCACATGCATTTAATGGTTGCAGGGCCCTATAATTTTTATATTTCAGCAAATAAAATTTTGAAATTATATAAAATACCAAGCTGTGCTGAAATATTACATTGCATTACTCAAGAGACAGTAGCAGAAGAATACTTGTCGCTTTCTAGCATGGAAAAAAAGAAAAAATTGGTGCAATTTTTACTTAAAAAATGCGTACAAGAACACCAAGCAGGTAGAGGCATACCCCTAGCTGGGAAATCCGTTTTTCAATACACCATTTCATTAGAAAAACAATCCCTGGTCATGTTAATACATTTTAGTGAGGATAAACATTTCAATGCTTTGTTGCACAATTTGATGTTTAATATAGTAGATATATACCTGGGAAAAACGGCTGAAGAATGTTATGAACACATAAAAATACTCTGTAATACGCCGCCTATATGTACAGATACAGCATTAAAAGAAAGTATAGAAACCTTCGATACTTCTATGTTCAATATGGCAGGTGTAATACCTCATGCTGGTGAGAGTGCACAACACTTCGCTCCCATTTATCTAGAAGCCCCAAATGTGATTCAGGGCATCACGCATGCCAAAGAGACAGAGGCCAGCTTACAAAGCTTGCTTCCCCAAGATCCCTATTACGGTAATGTACCAATAGAACAAACTGCAGGCAGGTTAAATGTAACCGAGGAGGAGCATCTTCAATATATATTCGATTTATTAGATAATGCCTCGCTACCGACAGCACCCTATATAATGTAGGTTGGTGGTGAGGCACGAACCCCAACATGCACACCAATATCCTTTTAAAACCTGCATATGCATGCCAAAAGCGCTGATCAAAAGTCGATGGTATGC
>JASSUF010000002.1:0-41569 GCA_031963365.1 Mycoavidus cysteinexigens | reverse complement strand
CCTTTAGATAATTTGCGAAATATAATTATCTTAATATGCTAACCGAATGCCATTGGTTGGTGGTGAGGCACGAACCCCAACATGCAAGCCATAGTCTTCTTGAATACCTGCCTGCGTAACATCAGTTATTTTTATACGAAGCCAGTTTTTCTTTAAGTAAACGGTTTGCTTCTTGCGGGTTTGCTTTACCTTGGGTGGCTTTCATGAGTTGGCCCACCAATGCATTGAAAGCCTTATCCTTGCCCGCACAAAATTCTTCAATAAGTTTAGGGTTGGCTGCTAACACCGCTTCTATTTGTGCTTCAAAAGCCGCACCTGAGGTAACTTGCGCCAAGTTTTGCTCGGTAATCAGTTGACCTGCTGCATCGTCGGCGTGGCTTGGGTGAGTGGGGTTTTCGAGATGCAAAGAAGCGGTTTCCCACATCTGCTGCAACACTTCTTTCGCCGTTTTATTTGAAATACGCCCCTCTAATTGGTAAGCGATCAGTTTAGCGAGCTGCATGGGCGATACCGCACCCGTTTCTATGCTTTGCGCATGGCGATTGAGTTGTGCACTCACTTCACCCATGACCCAGCGTGCAACAACTTGTGCGTGCTCGGCTCCTAATTGCGTAACGACGGCTTGATAGTATTTTGAGAGTCCAGCAGAAGAGGTGAGGAGTGAAGCATCTGCATCAGATAATCCGTAAGCTTGTATAAAACGTGCACGCACGGTATCAGGAAGCTCAGGCAGCGCATTGCGCTCTTCTTCAATCCATGCCGCATCTATGGACAGGGGCAATAAATCAGGATCGGGAAAGTAGCGGTAATCATGCGCATCTTCTTTACTGCGCATGACCTGTGTTTCATGGCGGCTAGGGTCATAGAGGCGCGTTTCTTGTTGTACTTGCCCTCCAGCTTCAATCACACGAATCTGGCGTTGCGCTTCATACTCAATGGCCTCTTCTAAGAATCGAAAAGAATTAAGGTTTTTGATTTCCACCCGGGTGCCTAGCTTTTCTTGTCCTTTGCGGCGTACAGAAATATTTGCATCGCACCGGAACGAGCCCTCTTGCATGTTTCCATCACAAATACCCAGCCACATCACCAGTGCGTGTAGCGTTTTGGCATAGGCTACCGCTTGCGCTGCACTACGCATGTCCGGCTCGGTGACAATCTCCAGTAAAGGCGTGCCAGCGCGATTCAAATCAATACCTGTTAATCCAGGAAAATTACTATGCAGAGATTTCCCCGCATCTTCTTCAAGATGCGCTCGGGTCAGGTGGATGGTCGTTGGCATTGAGTCTTGAGCAGATTGCTCAGTGCCAGACACGGGCGCTATAGCAGGAATGGTAATGGTGCCCCCTATGACAACAGGGTGTTCGTACTGACTGATTTGATAGCTTTTTGGCAGATCAGGGTAGAAATAATTTTTACGGGCAAAAATACTGCGGGGTGCAATCGTAGCGCCCACTGCTAGGCCAAAACGGATCGCATATTTCACTGCTTGACGATTCATTAGCGGTAAAACGCCAGGAAGTGCCAGATCTATATGGCAAGCCTGTGTATTAGGCTCTGCACCAAAGCGTGTGGAAGCGCCTGAAAAAATTTTTGAAGCTGTAGAGAGCTGTGCATGCGTCTCTAAGCCGATAACTATTTCCCAATCCATTTCAATTCCGTAAGCAATAATTTTATTCTGGCTTGTACAGCCTGTTTTTAGAATCCTTTTGGAAGACTCTAAACAGGTTCTAAACAGGTTCTTAGGCAAATTGGGCGGGCAATTTGGTATGCCAGTCTGTTTCGCGTTGGAAGGCATGTGCAATTTGTAATAAACGCGCTTCACTTAAATGCGGGCCAATAAGTTGTAATCCTAAAGGTCTGCCGTGTTCACCAAAGCCGCAGGGGATGCTCATGCCTGGCAAACCTGCAAGGCTAGCTGAGAGCGTGTAAATATCCGCTAAATACATATGAACGGGATCACGCTCTTTTTCGCCTAGATTCCATGCGACATTCGGTGCAGTCGGACCCATCAATACATCACATTGTGTAAACGCATGTTCAAAATCTAAGGCAATAATTCGGCGGATTTTTTGTGCCTGTACATAGTACGCATCGTAATACCCTTGAGAGAGTACATAGGTGCCTGTGAGGAGGCGGCGCTTTACTTCCGGCCCAAAGCCTTCGGCTCTGGTTTTTTTATACATATCGGATAGATCGCCATAATTTTCTGCGCGATAGCCATACCGTACCCCGTCAAAGCGAGCCAAGTTTGAAGAGGCTTCTGCGGGGGCAATGACGTAATACACCGGGATGGAAAGTGCTGTGTTGGGTAAAGAGAGATCGATCAGCGTAGCACCTAGTGACTCGTACATTTTCAGGGCATGGTGAACGGTTACACCCACCTGTGCATGGAGTCCATCACTAAAATATTCCTTAGGCAAGCCGATACGTAGGCCTGCGAGAGGTTTATCAGGGAGGGCTGCATAGGGCTTTGGAGTACGAGTAACGCCTTGCCAGGTGCAATTCAAATAACGAGTGAAATCTTCGGTAGGCAGGGCCAGCGTGGTGGAATCGTGTTCGTCGTGTCCTGCGAGTGCGCCTAACAGCAATGCACAATCTTCAGCAGAACGTGCCATAGGCCCGGCCTGATCGAGCGAGGAGGCAAATGCAATCATGCCGTAGCGTGAAATACGTCCATAGCTAGGTTTTAAGCCCGTAATGCCTGTTAAGGCTGCCGGTTGGCGAATAGAGCCTCCTGTGTCCGTGCCTGTGGCAGCCGGCGCTAAGCCTGCGGCTACCGCAGCAGCAGAGCCTCCTGAGGAACCTCCTGGCACAGCTTTGCAATCCCAAGGGTTGAGAACCGGCCCAAAAAAGGAATCTTCATTGGAAGAGCCCATGGCAAACTCATCCAAATTGGTTTTGCCTAAGCACACCATTCCTGCGTCGGCTAACCGCGTAACAGCCGTTGCATCAAAGGGGCTGCGGTAATGTTCCAGCATCTTAGAGGCAGCGGTTGTGCGCCAGTCGCGTGTCACAAAAATATCTTTATGTGCGATTGGAATGCCTGTGAGAGGGCCTTGTGTGCCTTGCGCTATAGATTTATCCGCTTTTGCAGCCGCTTCTAGAGTCGGCTCGGGATTCACATCTAAAAAGGCATTGAGTGAGCTTGCAAATTGGATGCGCGCCAGGAAATGGTGCGCTAATTCAGTCGCGGAGAAAACACCTGCATCGAGCGCAGCGCGCAGTTCGGTAAGCTGTTTTGAGTGCATGGGAAGAGTGGGGCGAAAAAAGCAAAAAATACGAAATGAAAAAGCAGGTGCGGTAGGTTCAGGTGGCGACCGAACCTAACATGCGCCTTCGATAATTGGAAGCTCAGTGTTTTTGGCTACGCGTAGATCAGACTATTCCAACACTTTAGGGACGAGGTACAGCCCATTTTCAGCAGAAGGGGATAGCGCTTGATAGCTATCTCGATCTACTTTTTCTGTGACCGTATCTGTGCGAAGAGGCAAAGCGAGTGCGCTCTGGTTATGCGCTAATTGCACGAGTTCTAGCGGATGTGCAAGCGGAGCAATAGTATCGGTATCGATGATTTGTATTTTTTCAATCAGCCCAAACAAACGATTCAGATGCTCGAGCATGACAGGTGCTTCTGTTTCAGACAACTCGATTTGTGCGAGCTCAGAAATATGATGTATATCAGATAAAGACAAAGACATGTGACAGGCCAAAGAGCAGCGGCTTCTGAGATGCCCGCCCACTGCATTTAAAAACAATCCTTAATCAAGAGCGTGATGGACGCTCGATCTGCAGAAAAAATAGGGGTTGCTGCAGTGAGAATGAAAGGCTGTTTTAGAAGACGGTGGGCAAGGGGTTCCAGGCCAATGGGTAAATAAGAAATTTCTAACTAAGGGATTTTTAACGCGTTTCTCAGGTCGTTCTCAAACCGCTCCTGATCAAAAAAGAGGCAAAAAACCAGATAAAAGAGGCTTGGTTACGTATGGCGTATGCGGAAAAATACACCTGAATAGACGTTTAGAAGGTCCATTGAACCTGCTTTAATGGATTCCAGCATTCTGAAAACAAGCTAAAAACGCAATTTTCCCAGCAGAACCTTAAAAATTATAAGGTATGATTGCACTCTTTATTAGATTCAGCGATTCTACCGTCGTTTTTATTTTTTAATAGTGCATGAGGCAATTTGGTTTGCTGTGCTTTATGCTGCGAATGTGGTGCGCTGTATGTTTTTTTGTTAGTTTTATTTATATTTCCCCTTTTTCACTAGGCTTGGTCTTAGAACCTGTTTAGAGTCTTCCAAAAGGGTTCATATTTGGGGGAGCAGGAGCACAGGGACCGGAACTGTACTTAAGTACAGTGAGGATTCCGAGCACCGCACGACCCCGAAGATGGGCCCTTTTGGGAGACTCTAAACAGGTTCTTAGATACACAGATGCACAGTGTGCAGGCCAAGCTTTTATTTTTGGCTGTTTTTTTACCTATTTTTGGTGATTGAAAACAGCCGCGAGCATAACAGGACCCACAATGTTCGGCTTTTTGCGCAGCTTTTTTTCTGATGACTTGGCTATTGACCTTGGTACCGCGAATACACTGATTTACCGGCGTGGCAAGGGTATTGTTCTGGATGAGCCTTCTGTGGTGGCGATCCGCCAAG
The DNA here is from genome assembly GCA_031963365.1 of Mycoavidus cysteinexigens. Classification (GTDB taxonomy): domain Bacteria; phylum Pseudomonadota; class Gammaproteobacteria; order Burkholderiales; family Burkholderiaceae; genus JASSUD01. Next base: position 36,918 of record JASSUF010000002.1, on the reverse strand, counting down.
AAGGAGGGCCAAATGGCAAAAAAACTATTCAGGCAGTAGGTAAAAAAGCGAAGCAGATGCTAGGTAAGGTGCCGGGTAATATCGAAGCTATTCGCCCAATGAAAGATGGGGTGATTGCCGACTTTACCGTTACCGAGCAGATGATCAAGCAGTTCATCAAAATGGCACATGAATCGCATATCTTTTCTCCCTCTCCTCGCATCATTATCTGTGTGCCTTGTGGATCTACTCAAGTCGAGCGCCGTGCTATTAAAGAAGCCGCGCACGGAGCGGGTGCTTCCCAAGTCTATTTAATTGAAGAGCCGATGGCAGCGGCTATCGGTGCAGGCTTGCCGGTCTCTGATGCAACTGGATCAATGGTGGTAGATATCGGTGGTGGTACTACTGAAGTGGGCGTTATTTCCTTAGGGGGTATCGTTTACAAGGGTGCTGTGCGTGTAGGTGGTGACAAATTTGATGAGGCGATCGTCAATTACATTCGCCGAAACTATGGCATGCTTATCGGTGAGCAAACTGCTGAAGCGATTAAAAAAGAGATCGGTTATGCTTTCCCCGCGACCGAAATGAAAGAAATGGAAGTGAAGGGGCGTAATCTGTCCGAAGGTATTCCGCGTAGCTTTACCATCTCCGGAAATGAAATTCTCGAAGCATTGACTGACCCATTGAATCAAATTGTATCTGCTGTCAAAATCGCTCTTGAGCAAATTCCTCCTGAGCTGGGTGCGGATATTGCCGAGCGTGGCTTAATGCTTACGGGCGGTGGCGCACTGCTCAATGATCTCGATCGTCTTTTAGCAGAAGAAACAGGCTTGCCTGTTTTAATAGCTGAAGATCCTCTGACCTGTGTGGTGAGAGGATGTGGGATGGCACTAGAGCGTATGGATAAATTGGGTAGTCTTTTCTCCTACGAATAAAATAGACCTCTATCGGAGCCCCGTAGCGGCATCTTCCTCCTTGCCGGTAGGTTGGTGGTGACGAAGGAACCCCAACATGCACACCACCGACTTTTAACCATCGCTTTTAGCCTGCATATGCAGGTTTTAAAAGGACCGTGGTCATCATGTTGGGGTTCGCGCCTCAGCCAACCTACTGGCAAGGAGGAAGATGCCGCTACGAGGGCTCTTTGCTTATTTTATTTTTGGTGCTTATTTTGGCGCTCTTCCATGGAAAACAGTCCGCCGCATCTCTTTAGGCAAGGTCCCTCAGCCTTTTTACGCTTGCTCATATGTGTGGCATTGGCGTGTGGGCTTCTAGTTTCTGATGCCCGTTTTCGCTTATCAGAGACCTTGCACCAAGCAATTGGTATTGTTATTTACCCGTTGCAGCAGGTTGCACTTTGGCCTCGCGATATGGTTTTGAATCTCACGGGCTTCTTCACCACTACGCGATCCCTGCAAACCGAAAATGAAATCCTGAAGACCCGTAACCTCAAATTGGCGCTAGAAGCGCTGCAAGCAGAGCAGCTACAAACAGAAAATATCCATTTGCGTGCTTTATTGCATCTTTTGCCGCGTGCAGCAGCAGGCGCTGTGGTCGCCGAAGTACGCTATGAAGCACGAGATCCCTTTATTCAAAAAGTGATTGTGGATCACGGTGAGCGCGATGGCGTACAGATTGGTTCCCCCGTAATAGATGATGAAGGGGTGCTGGGCCAAATTACGCGTGTTTATCCGCTGCAATCTGAAGTGACACTCATTACCGATAACGATCAATCTGTGCCTGTGCAGTTAATACGCACGGGCTTACGTGGTTTGATATCCGGTAATATGCATGGCGAGGGTCTCGTTTTGCGCTTTGTGCCTGCTACCGCAGATGTTCAGCCAGGAGACGAGCTGGTTACCAGTGGACTAGATGGGGTGTTTCCCGCTGGAATTCCCGCTGCAAAAATTACGAGAGTGTTGCGCCAAACAGGTGTTGAATTTGCGCAAGTATTTTGTATGCCTACAGCCTTAACGCGCGGCCCGCGTCAAGTATTGATATTGGATTATAAAAAACCGTTAGCACCGCCTCCACACACAGATATCAATCCCTCTCCTTCTGCCACGCCTGCTTCTGCGCTACCTTCTATTCAAAAATCTTCTACTAAAGCGCCTGCAAAAGCTGCTCATAAAGTAGAGAAGCCTGATACGACTGTTTCAGCTACTAGCCCGAAGGAAGCACCACCTACCTTTATGCTGCCAGCTAGTCCTAACACCACCACCCAAGGGGTGCAGCCGTGATCCATCCAAAAAATGATCCGCAATATATTTTATTGCCTGCAAATCCATGGTTTATTGCACTGAGTCTGGCAGTAGCGATTTTTTTAAATCTATTACCTTGGAGCCGCATGCTAGCGCTACCTGATTGGGTAGCGTTGGTTTTGTTGTTTTGGAATATTCATCAGCCGCGTCGAGTAGGGATGAGCATAGCCTTTGGCCTTGGGCTGATGATGGATGTGCATCACGCTAATTTATTGGGTGAGCATGCGCTGGCTTACACGCTTTTATCTTATGGCGCCATTGCCATTCACCGCCGTATTCAGTGTTTTGGCATTGTTGGGCAAGCGCTGCATGTGTTTCCGCTTTTGATGTTAGCCCATATAGTGCCTTTTATTATCCGACAGCTGTTGGGTGCGCCATTCCCTGGGTGGATTTATATTGCTCCAGGTTGTGTAGAGGCATTGCTATGGCCGTTTACTAGCTGGATATTACTAGCCCCTCAGAGAAGAGCGGCGGATCCAGACGATACGCGCCCTATCTAATCAGAGGGGATGCCCTCTTTTTTATATCTGCCGTGCTTTTTTTCCATTTTTTAATTTTGATTAAGCCGCGTGACCGAATTTAAAAATACTGCGAAGCAGCTATGGGATTTCCGGCTTCGGGTCACCACGGCAGGGCTGTTCGTTTTTATTTGTTTTGCACTGCTGATTGCCCGTTTTGTTTATTTGCAGGTATGGCACTATCGTCAATATGCGTTGCAGGCCAATGAAAATCGGATCTCGGTAGCGCCGATTACGCCTAGCCGAGGATTGATTACTGACCGTAATGGGGTGGTGCTCGCTCGCAATTATTTCGCCTATACGCTCGAAATTACCCCTTCAAAAATCCACGGTAAGCTCGATGACGTAATTGCAGAGATTGGGCAAGTCATACGCATTGAACCGCCAGATTTGCGCCGCTTTAAAAAATTTCTAGAAGAATCTAAAAATTTTGAGAGTTTGCCCATTCGTATTCGTCTTTCTGACGAAGAAGTTGCCCATTTTGCTAGCCAAAATTTTCGTTTTCCGGGTGTTGCGGTGCGCGCGCGCATGTTTCGACAATACCCGCTAGGGGAGCACGCTGCGCATGTCATAGGCTATATCGGCCGCATTTCCACACGAGATCAAGAGCAGATCAAAGAGCTTGCTCAACAAAATGAAATGGCTTCTGATCGCTATGATCCACGTCTACGGGCCAATAACTACAAAGGTACCGATTACATAGGAAAAATTGGGATCGAGCAGAGCTACGAAATGGAGCTCCATGGAGCAACCGGTTTCGAAGAGGTCGAAGTAACTGCCGGCGGGCGGCCTGTGCCCTCCCTCTCACGCAGGCAGCCTACGCCCGGTAATAATTTGATGCTGGCGCTCGATATCAATTTGCAGCAGATTGCAGAGAAGGCTTTTGCTGGAAAACGGGGTGCTTTAGTGGCTATTGAGCCTGCTACGGGCGATGTCCTCGCTTTTGTGTCTGCACCGAGCTTTGATCCCAATTTATTTGTAGATGGGATTGATCAGCAAGCTTGGGATAACTTGAATAACTCTCCTAATAAACCACTGCTCAATCGTCCTTTGCGTGGCGCGTATCCGCCTGGTTCTACTTATAAGCCATTTATGGCATTAGCAGCACTGACCTCGCATCGACGCACGCCGCAATGGAGTTTTGTCGATCCAGGGTATTACACTGTTGCCAAGCATGTTTTTCGAGATGATGTGCGCACAGGGCATGGCCGTGTTGATTTGTATCAGTCCATTGTGGTGTCCTGCGATACGTATTACTACATGCTAGCGCATGAAATGGGCGTGAATGCCATTGCCAGCTTTATGAAACCTTGGGGCTTTGGTCAGATAACGGGCATTGATATCAAGGGAGAGGCGACCGGAGTTTTACCTTCTACGGAATGGAAGAAAAAAACGTATCACACGCAAGAGTCGCAACGATGGTATGACGGCGAGACAATCAGCATTGGAATTGGTCAAGGCTATAACTCCTTTACCATGTTGCAATTAGCCCATGCTATGGCCACGCTTGCAAATAATGGCGTGGTGATGAAACCCCATTTAGTGAAAAAAATAGAGCACCCGTTGACGCATGAAACGCGTCTGACGGTTCCGCATGCAAGCGCTAAATTAGACGTCAGCCAAGCGCATATTGATTTTGTAAAGCGGGCTATGGTGGGGGTAGTGCAAACGGGTACAGGAGCAATGGCTTTTAAAGGAGCGATGTATCCGGTAGGCGCTAAAACGGGTACAGCGCAGGTCTTTTCATTAAGAGGCGGGAAATACCGAGCGCATGCTATTGCCGAAAATCGCCGTGACCATGCGCTAGTTATTGCTTTTGGAAGCATTCCGCCAGGAACCAAGATCAATGGGAAACCTGTTCAAACTAAAAAAACAGGGGCCGATTCCGTACCCGAAATTGCACTTGCATTGATTGTAGAAAATGGTGGATGGGGTGCGCAGGCTGCCGCCCCCATTGCGCGTAAACTGCTAGATTATTATTTAGTGGATCGCTTTCAGTCTAATGCGCCCTCTGCTCCAGTGGCAGCTCCCTCTACGCCGCAGCCTGAATTTTTTGTTCCCCAGGCTCCCTCTCACTAGACCTTTCTTGGAGTACCCCGCAGTGCCAACCAAATCGCATTTATGGCTCCATACCATTAAACGTCTTTTAAATGGTTTGGATAAACCGCTTGCGCTGTTTGTCTTCCTGCTTATGAGCATTGGGATGGTTGCGCTTTACAGCGCCAGTTTGGATATGCCAGGTCGCTTGCAAGATCAAATGCGCAATATAGTTGTGACTTTTATCTTGATGTGGGTCATAGCCAATTTGCCGCCACAAACCTTAATGCGTTTAGCCGTGCCGCTTTATACCGTAGGCGTTATCTTACTAATAGCCGTGGCGCTTTTTGGCCTTACTCGCAAAGGCGCGCAGCGCTGGATCAATGTAGGTATTGTTATTCAGCCTTCTGAAATTATGAAAATTGCCATGCCCTTAATGCTGGCTTGGTTTTACCAACAGCGCGAGGGGGATGTGCGCTGGTATTGGCATATTGGTGGAATACTACTATTGGCCGTGCCCGTAGGTTTAATTGCTAAACAACCTGATTTGGGAACTGCCATCTTGGTTTTTGCCTCTGGGTTTTTTGTTATTTTCCTAGCAGGGCTGAGTTTTAGATTAATTTTGCCTATTTTCCTTGCGATGGTTATCGCCATAGGCACTATGCTGGCATTTGAACATAGAATTTGCCAGCCTGGCGTCCAATGGCCTTTACTCCATGATTACCAAAAACATCGCATTTGTACTTTATTAGACCCCACTTCAGATCCTCTTGGAAAAGGATTCCACACGATCCAAGCAGTTATTGCCATCGGTTCTGGAGGCGCACTAGGAAAAGGGTGGCTAAAAGGATCCCAAGCCCATCTTGAATTTATCCCTGAAAAGCATACGGACTTTATTTTTGCAGTTTTCTCCGAAGAGTTTGGGCTCATTGGGGAATGTGTACTGATTCTCCTCTATACCTGCTTAATCGGCCGTGGCCTTTATATTGCTTCACAAGGCGCCACGTTTTTTGCGCGCTTATTGGCTGGCTCTCTAACCTTGAGTTTTTTCACTTATGCGGTAGTGAATATTGGTATGGTGAGTGGCTTATTGCCTGTGGTAGGCGTGCCTTTGCCTTTTATTAGCTATGGAGGCACGGCGCTCGTAACACTTGGAATTGCAGCAGGATTGATAATGAGCATCAGCCGAGAAAAGCGCTTGATTCAGACTTAAGCTAGTTATCAAGGATGTCGTGGCGTGTGTATTGGGGTTCCTTCGTCACCCCAACCTACATTGACGCGTAGGTTGGTGGTGAGGTACGAACCCCAACATGCATACCACGGACTTTTATTTTTTGTTTTTAGATGATCTGTAAGCCGGTTATCAAGGATGTCGTGGCGTGCGTGTTGGGGTTCCTTCGTCACCACCAACCTACGAATTAGGATAGCTTTTCAATATATATCCTTGCTCTTTATAGGTGCGATAACGCGCTCTTGCTGCGCTTAGTTCATCCGGGGATGTGCCTACGACTTCCAAGATCCGCTGGAATTCCGTAAAAAACGGAGGGAGCGCCGTAGTAAGGTTGAGCAGGATGGGCGTATTTTCTGGCACAAGATCTAAGTGTGTAGCCAAGAGTATCGGCGTTTTGTGTTGTAGAGGATTTTCGAGCGAAGTATGCGGCAAGAAATCTAGCGCTGAGAAGGTCCAGAGGTACTGGTCAAGCTGGGATAAAAAAGGTGCTTCTGCAAGAATAACCAGCCTTGAAATAAGAGGATTCTCTTGTGCTGTAAATGCACGCCGGACTAGTTTGCAGGTGTAATTGAGCCGTTCGCTGATGTGAGTGTGAAAATCAACTTGTGTCATTGCTAGGTATGCGCCTTTTCAAGTGCGGTGTGTTGAGATTTTAATCTTTTATTATAAAACTAGTCGATGCTTATTCATCCTCAATTTAATCCTATTGCCTTACAACTTGGGCCCCTGGCTGTGCATTGGTATGGGCTTATGTATTTGGTGGCTTTTTTATCAGCGAATGTGCTGGGTCGTTGGCGTGCGCGCTTGCCGCAATATAAAGCCCAAGGGTGGACCGCCCATGATATGGATGATTTGCTGCTCTATATTGTATTGGGAATCATTTTAGGTGGGCGCTTAGGGTATGTGTTGTTTTATCAGCCAGCCTTTTATATGGCGCACCCGCTGTCTATTTTTAAGGTATGGGAAGGCGGTATGGCTTTTCATGGCGGCTTAATAGGCGTGATGTTAGCTACTTTTTTATTTGCTATGTGGCGTAAGCGCCCATGGTTGCAGGTGACAGATTATATTGCTGTGCTGGTTCCGCCTGGTTTGGCGGCTGGGCGTTTGGGGAATTTTATTAATGGGGAGTTGTGGGGGCGTGTGACTAGGCCAGATGCGCCATGGGCAATGCTTTTCCCACAGGCGGCGTATGAAGACTACAACTGGCTGCTTAATCATCCTCAGCAAGTTTTGACAGGAGGGTTGCGTGCTTTTTTTGAAACTTGGCATGCTTTGCCACGCCATCCTTCCCAGCTCTATGAATTAGCGCTGGAAGGGGTAGTTTTAGGTGTGGTGATGTGGTGGTTTGCACGCAAGGCGAGGCCAATGGGCGCTGCATCAGCTGTTTTTTTAATAGGGTATGGCGCAGCGCGTTTTCTAATTGAATTTGCTCGTGAGCCAGATAGTTTTCTAGGTCCTTTGGTCGGCGGACTCTCGAGAGGGCAATGGCTTTCGTTGCCAATGATTATGGTGGGCGCGGTAGTGTTAATAGGCGCTTATCGAAGGAAAATATCGTAGGTTGGTGGTGAGGTACGAACCCCAACATGCGCGCCATAGACCTTTTGAAACTGGCTTATATTTGCAAAAGGCCATGATTAGAAGGCAGTGGTATGCATGTTGGGGTTCGTACCTCACCACCAACCTACACCCACATTTAATTCATTACGTGAATTACACCTGAAACTACTACGCTTAAGGTGGTTTTGCCTCTTGCAATCGGAATGTCTGCGGACTCTACTGCAAGCCCTCTGGCAGTTGCCATCATCGTAGATCCTTGAATCTGGAAATTATTACGGTGAACGGCAATGTCGGCCAGTGCGTAATGTGCATATCCAAAAGCTTTTGCAGTGCGTTGTGCTTCTTTCCGAAAGGCGGCAATGGCTTCATCGGCTAACTGAGCGTTAAGAGATTGTTCTGCTTTTTGCGAGAGCGAGAAGCGTAAATTGCTGACCTGCATGATAGGAGCGAGTTGTCCAGCAACGCGCCCGATTGGAGCTAGATCTTCTGCGTTTGTACACTCGAGAAGCAGCTCAGTGCGGCCCTGCCAAGCAGTGATGAGACCTTTATCGTCGGTCTTAGGATAGACCGTGAAATTACGTGTTTGAACTGATACGCCCTGTGCACTTTTAGCAATGCGTAACGCCTCTTCCGTTTTTTGGCGGAGTATGGTTGAGAGCGCAGCGGCATCATTTGCCTGTTGTTCGTAAAATACCGTGAGCTGGACTTTATCTTGCATCACTTCGCGGCTAGCTTGCGCGCTCAGTGTAATTGCATGAGGGGTCGCGTGCGGCCCTTTGGATTCAACGGGTCGATTGCTAGAATCTAAACGTGTTTGTTGCTGGCCGACGGGGCTGTCATAAGCCCAAGCGCTGGGCGCAAAGGTAGCTGCTAACGCAAGCGGTAGGCCGAGAAATGGGGTAAGAGCGGTGCGAAATCTAGACTGGGGAAGACGATGCATAGAAGGTCCTTTTATCGTTTAGATAGCAAAGTATATCTTGGTGGAAAAATCGCATCATCGCAGGTTTACAGGTTTAGAGAGCGTGATGTATAAAAAAAGCACCGGAGGTTTATCCGGTGCTTCAGTATAGATCCCCGCCATAGCCGCTAGGCCGGCATCCTGAACCCTAAGGCTCAAGGCGTCGCAGTTAGAAGCACTTTGGGTACGTCGAATTATGTGACGCGCGCGTCTGTGCTACAAATTCCCGCAACTGATGCAAAATATTGGTTCAAGGAATATATGACCTTGGCGAACCAGGCAGGGAAGACGGTAAAAACTAGTTTAGGACTGCTAGGGCAATTGAGGACACACCCTAAAAAAATATTTGATGATCTATCCTAAACCAATTCTGAAAAATAAAAAATATACAAAACAGCCTATTCAAAAACTTCGTTAGATCCAACCAACACAGCAGCTTCGCTGGGGGCAGGGTGCTTTTCCAGCCCTGCATAGACTTCTTTATTAACTTTGCGGATTCTACGCTCGATTTCTTCAGCAGGGAACACTTCGCCTTGTTGCACACTTTCTTGTAGTTGCAGCAATTCTGAAGAAATGGAGAGTGCTGCCATAATTGCAATACGGTCCGCCCCACGAATAGATCGTTCACTGACCTTTTTCATTTCTTGAGCAACTTTAATGGCGCACTGATGCAGCCGAGGCCCGTCTTTAGCAGGACATACAAACTCGTAAGTTTCGCCTAGTATTTCAACTTTAACCTGTGTCGTACTCATGAAATTTCCTTTGGATTGGCATGTGCGTCAGAGACATCTGATATCTCTGAGACATCCGATTCCGACAAAGGGGGAGTGCTCTCCTCAATCAGTTCTTCTACCTGCTCTTCCTCTTGCGTATCTTCAGAATCTGAAAATACAAGTGTGTTATGAGTAGGCTCCTGATTCTCATCCGGTACTCGCAGGAGATGAAGCGCTGGTTCAACCCAACCAGTATGGGATAAATCATCTAGCGTAGTTTGCAAAGCATGCTTAGCATTTTCGATGCGATTAGCTAGCAAATGACGTTCACTGCGTAGTGCTTCGCATTCTAAGTGCAGGCGATTGCGCTCATTTTGTGCATGTTCGAGCGCAGCATTAGCTTGCGTAAATGTTTGCTGCAAAGTGCTTAAAGCATGTTGATAATGCTGTATGCGCTCTAGAAGCTGCCCGAGACCAGCTTCTAGAGTGCTTAATTCTTTGAGTATGAAGCGAGGCATAAGAGGCGCGGTAGAAAAAAAGAAGCAAAAGGAAAAGCAACGCTGTGTAAGGAGTGTGTATTCTAACTTTGAAGTTGGAGTTAAAGCGCGTATATCGCTCGTCAAAACTCCTAAAACACAGTATCAACTTTTTATTTGCTGTTTTTTTGTAATTTTGTTGAATGGCAATGTCTAGCGCGCTTTTATAGCGCGCATAACCTATGGGGTAAGCACTTGATTTTTTGTTTTATGGGGCATGGGACCTGCCGGGTGCTACAGCTTGTTGGGGCAATAGTTACTATTTCTTTAATGGCGCGAGGGGTGAGGGCGCAGGAGCTTGAGGTACAACCGGTCTCCACCATTGTAGTGAGCGCCCCTCGCTTATCTGCTCAGGGCTTATCACTGCCATTTAGGCAAGCTTTGGCTCAAGGCACGCATTTTGACGCTCAAGATATGGATGAGCAAGGTGCGAATGATATTGCTGAGTTATTACCCCTTGCTGCGGGCATGCAAATAGTGCGTGCGGGAGGCGTGGGAGCGGCTGGTAGTATGTATCTTCGTGGTGCAGACGCTGCGCAGACCTTGGTTTTACTGGATGGGGTGCGTATTGACTCTGCCAGCCTTGGGCGCGCGCAATTAAGTTTGGCAATGCTCGATCACCTCGAACAGGTGGACGTAGTGAATGGGAATGTATCCGCACTCTATGGAGGGGGCGCAATAGGTGGTGTGGTGCAAATGCGTACTCGCCAGAAGTTGCCAGCACTAAAAAGGGAGAAGGGCAGAGGCAAAGGTATAGATGCAGTTACTCCGCCTAGAATTCAGGTGGCAGCAGAATATGGGCGTTATGACACGCAGCGTCAACGCTTAGGTGTGAGTGGTGAGCTTGGTGCATTCGGAGATACACAGTTTTATATCGGAGCCTCCCATCTAAAAACAGCCGGTTTTTCAGCGATGGATCCGGCTTACATACCGGACATTAATCCTGGCCCAGATGGGGCATCCAATCATGCATTGAATATGTCTTTGAAGCACCAATTCGATCGTGGATGGGAAGCAGGTGCCAAGCTTTATGACATCCAGAGTAAAGTAAGCTTTGATCAGCCTTTTGGTGCGCCCACCGATCAGCATTTTTCGCACAATCATTTGCGCGTCCTTTCCGCCTCTGCACAAGGCCCTATGAGTGAGCACTGGGGCACCCATATGCTTTTTGCGCGCAGCGAAGATGGGAATGCCAATACCAAAAATGGTCAGTTCGATAGCCGTTTTAATACACTGAATCACCAACTTACTTGGCGCAATGAAATTGCACTATCGCCCACACAAAAAGGGCTATGGGGATATGAGCATCTGGAGCAGAGTTTAGAAGCGAGTGCCTATACCACTCCAGGTTTTACGCATCCTACGCGTCATGTCGATTCTGGTTTTGCTGGTTATGTTTTAGAGCATGGCGCAAATCAAATGCAACTGCATGTTAGGCAGGATAGATATAGTGATGTGGGGGTGGCGAACAGTATATATGCCGGTTATCGCTATGCTTGGTCACCTCAGTGGCGCACTTCATTCAGTGCTTCAAACGCTTTTCGCCCTCCTTCTTTTAATGATTTGTACTACCCTGATTATGGCAACCCTAATGTGCAACCTGAACGTAGTCGCTCACTCGAAGCTACGGTGCACTACACAGGTCGCGCTATATTTGGCGGGCACCTAATTGAGACTGACTCGCGTATCACTGCTTTTCAAACCCGTTACCGAGATCTGATTCAATCGGTTCAAGTCTCGCCGGGCATCTACCGTGCGCAGAATATTGGTCGGGCAAAGGTAGAGGGTTTGGAGGCAGCGGCGATAGCACGCTGGCATAAAATGGAATGGCGAGTAACAGGGACCATCCAAAATCCTGTAGAAGAAAACACCCCCTCCACTATGCCAAGGCTATCGCGCGACTTACCTCGGCGCGCGCGACATTTTGCCAACGTGGGGTTTACCGTCCCGGTTGCGGGTTGGCGCATGGGGGGCGATTGGTTGATTAGTGGCAGGCGAGAGGACGGCACCATGCCGCTTCATGGATATGCCATATTGAATCTACATGCTCGCTATGCAATGAGCCCTACCTGGTCTGTGCGTACCCGCGTTGATAATGTCTTTAACCGTAGCTATCAGCTAGCCTATGGCTATCAAACGCCTGCACGAGGCGCTTATGTAGAGGTAATGTGGGAGCCGTAAGTTGGTGGCGACGAAGGAACCCCAACATGCACGCCACTGACTTGTAATCCTGCATATGCAGGTTTTGAAGGGCCAGCGGTCATCATGTTGGGGTTCGTGCCTCACCACCAACCTACAAACACTGTAGAATACAGGGCTTAATTTGTAGCTCACTCATGATTAAGTTTGACTCAAAAAAGCAAAACCAGTAAGCTTGCGCGCTTTTTGCTATCGGCAGTATTAATTTTTTAAAGCGGTTTTAATCTTGGAAAATGGAAGTCCTTCTTTTCCCCTTGAGCTGGATATTTTTGCGTTTGCACAGACTCAGCAGGAACTTTCTGGCCAACTGAATGTGGCAAGTTTGCCGCGTGTGGCAGAAGAGGTTGTCTGTGGCACTGTGGAGCAACATTTGCCCATTAAGTATTCGGTAAAGGGGCGTTTTTCCTTGGGTGCAGATGGCAAGCCAGAGCTTGGATTAACACTAGATATGACAGCAGTATTGTGGCTAGAGTGTCAGCGCTGTCTTGGGCCTTACGAACAAACCTTACCTATTCATACCCGTTTTCGGATTGTGAAAACTGAAAGCGATGTAGAAGCAGCTCCTCTTGATGAGGAGTGCGATGTGATTGCTGGATCCACTCAGTTTGATTTGCTGAATTTGCTTGAAGACGAAATTTTGCTTGGCTTTCCTATTGTTGCAAAGCATTCCGATGCGCATCCTCAGTGCAAAGAGTATTTTGATACTTCTGCATCTTCTTCCTCTAAAAGCGCGGAAAAATTAGATGAGGCGGCCTCTGTCAAAAAACCTTTTTCGGTTCTGATGAATCTTAAATCTCCCGACAAATCTTAAGGCGCGCTCTAAGAACCTGTTTTTATTAAACTTATTTTGCAATGTGTAGCTTTTGCTACCAAATTATTTTTTTAAACGGATTTTCATTCCGTTTTTTAATACCCAAATACCAATCTTCAATTTTTACCTAGGCTTTTAGGTAAGCTTTTATTTTCAGGAGTTTGAACATGGCTGTTCAGCAGAACAAAAAATCGCCTTCTCGGCGTAATATGCGTCGTTCACACGATGCACTCCAAGGCCCAGCGATTGCTGTGGATGCTACAACAGGTGAAGTGCATTTGCGCCACCACATCACACCAAGTGGTTATCACAACGGTCGGAAAGTTTTAAAAACTAAAGAGGATTAATGCTAGGGCGTGTCCTCAATTTTCCAAAAATTGAGAACGCAGCTCTAGGGCTCTAAGCTGCTGTAGAGCGCTTTAGAATTCTGCAAAAAAGCGGCCTATTGTGCCGCTTTTTTGCGTCTATATAAGCAGGTTTTTGTTCAAGAACTTGTCATTACTCACTGTTAGGGCGTGTCCTCAATTGAGGACACGCCCGACTTTCGTACACTGCTTTTCAATATGACCGTTACGATCACGATCGACTGTAGTGGAGGAGATATTGGTCCTTCTTCCACAGTTCCGGCTGCAGTAAATTTCGTTCGCACACACCCTGATGCTCGGCTTATCTTGGTGGGCATGAAGTCGCACATTGAAGCGCAACTCGTAAAATGTAATGCGCAAAATGAAGCGGCCCTATCCGTGCATCAAGCAAGCGAAGTCATCATGATGGATGACTCTATAGAAGTTGCTTTGCGTAAGAAAAAAGATTCATCCATGCGTGTGGCGCTCAATTTAGTCAAAGAAGGCCGCGCCCAAGCTTGTATCTCGGCAGGCAATACGGGGGCTTTGATGGCGCTTTCCCGTTATGTACTTAAAACGCTAGCTGGGATTGATCGCCCCGCGATTGCAGCAGTTATGCCTCGCCAACAAGGCTATACCACGGTCCTTGATTTAGGCGGTAATGTGGACTGTGAGCCTGAGCATTTGCTGCAATTTGCAGAAATGGGGCATGCTTTAGTATCTGCAGTGGAAGGTAAAGAGAGCCCTAGTATCGGGCTATTAAATATTGGCGAAGAAGAATTAAAAGGGAATCAACGCATTAAGCGGGCCGCAGAGTTGCTGCGTGCTAGTGCGCTTAATTTTTACGGTAATGTAGAAGGCAATGATATCTATAAGGGCACTACCGATATCGTTGTATGTGATGGTTTCGTAGGTAATGTGGCGCTTAAAACCTCAGAAGGGCTAGCTTGGATGCTAGCGCGCATTATCAAAGAAGAATTTTCCAACTCCTGGTCTAGTAAGCTCATGGCCTTGCTCGCCTGGCCTGTGCTCAAACGCTTGAGATTGCGCGTAGATCATCGTCGTTATAACGGCGCTGCTTTATTGGGGCTACGTGGGCTAGTTATTAAAAGCCATGGTTCAGCAGATGCTTTTGCTTTTGAATGGGCAATCAAGCGTGGATATGATGCACTGCGCAATGATGTGCAGCACCGATTGATTCAGGCAATAGAAGCGCGGAACACCTCTAGAGAGAGCAAATCCTAGTTTGCCGCGCACATCAATGATTTTAAAAGGAAGTGGTATGCCTGTTTGTCGTACAGCGCCCTCGGCGTATAGTCGAATTGTCTCTACGGGCAGTTTTTTGCCGCCAAAACGCGTGACCAACGCGATGTTGGTTGAACAACTTGGCCGTCAGGGCATCGAGACGAGCGATGAATGGATAGTGACACGCACCGGTATCACTGCACGCCATTTTGTGGAAGAGGGTGTGCAGACCAGCGATTTAGCGCTGATTGCTGCAGAGCGGGCGCTCGAGCGCGCCAATATCGATGCACAATCGATAGACCTCATTATTGTGGCTACCTCCACGTCAGATTGTATTTTCCCAAGCACAGCGTGTCGTTTACAAAGTCGACTAGGCATTCGCAATCACTGTGCCGCATTTGATGTGCAAGCAGTATGTGCAGGCTTTTCCTATGCATTGGCTGTGGCGGATGGATTGATTCGCAGTGGTGCGCATCGCCGAGCTTTAGTGGTTGGGGCCGAAACATTTTCACGTTTGCTAGATTTCAATGACCGTACAACGTGCGTGCTCTTTGGTGATGGAGCGGGGGCCGTAATCCTGGAAGCCTCCGATGAGCCGGGCATTATGGCTACAGCGCTGCATGCAGATGGCTCGCAGGGCGATATTCTCTGTGTGCCTGCTGCATTGAATGCAGGTGCCATCGTCGGTCATCCATTCATACGTATGGAAGGTCAGGCTGTTTTTAAAGTCGCAGTAAGTGTGCTGGAAAAAGTTGCCCTAGAAGTATTGGAGCGCGCTGGCTTGGCTTCTTCGGAGATTGATTGGCTTATCCCTCATCAAGCAAATATACGCATTATGCAAAGCACTTGCCGCAAGCTGCACTTGCCGCTTGATCGGATGATTTGTACTGTAGATCAGCAAGGCAATACTTCTGCAGCATCTATTCCTTTGGCGTTAGATGCAGCGGTACAAGATGGCCGTATCCAGCCAGGACACCACGTACTCCTTGAAGGCGTGGGCGGCGGTATGACTTGGGGCGCAGCAGTTATACGTATGTAGGGTGTGTCCTCAAAGATGGGCCCTTTGGGGTAATTGAGGACACGCCCTAATGTTTTGTGGATATTTTTAAATAGATTGGATGTACGGCGTGATGAAATTTGCTTTTGTTTTCCCCGGTCAGGGTTCTCAATCAGTAGGCATGTTAAGTGCGTTTGCACACTACTCCGTAGTGCGCAATGTGGTGGAGCAAGCATCTGATGTGTTGAGTCAAGATTTCAAAAAAATGATGACTGAGGGGCCGGAAGAGGTGCTTAACCTCACCACCAACACGCAGCCCATTATGCTGATAGCCGGTTATGCGATGCATCAGTTATGGTGTGAACAGGGTGGGCGCGTCCCAAACTTGATGGCAGGACATAGTCTAGGCGAATACACTGCACTTGTAGCAGCGGGGTCTATAGCTTTTGAAGATGCGTTACCTTTAGTGCGTTTTCGCGCGCAGGTGATGCAAGAAGCCGTGCCTGTAGGGGTGGGAGGTATTGTAGCTGTTTTGGGTATGGATACGGCAGCTGTGCAAGCCTTATGTGTAGAAATAACCGATACGCACGATGTGGGCGTAGTTGAAGCGGTCAATTTTAATTCTCCTGCTCAGACTGTCATTGCCGGTCATAAAGCCGCGGTTGAGCGTGCTTGCGAGCAAGCAAAGCTCCGAGGTGCAAAACGCGCTTTGCTACTCCCGCTCTCAGCGCCATTTCACTCTTCTTTGTTACAAGGTGCTGCAGATAAGCTTGCAGCCTATTTAGCGGATGTCACCGTGCATGCGCCGAGTATTGCTCTAGTGAACAATATTGATGCCGCTTTTGAGTCTTCTCCAAAAGCAATCAAGCAGGCATTGAGCCGTCAGGCAGCAGGGCCTGTTCGTTGGATTGAAAGCGTGCAGGCAATGGCTGCTGCGGGCATGACTCGGGTGATTGAATCAGGGCCCGGTAGTGTGCTTACAGGCTTGATAAAGCGCATAGAACCCTCCCTTGAAGCCTGCGCGTTGACCGATCCTAATGCCCTTGAAGCGGCCCTAAAGGCGCACTCGTAAAAGTGATAGGTAGGTTGGTGGTGACGAAGGAACCCCAACATGCGTACCACTGACTTTTAATCATTGCTTTTGCCAGTTTGTAGGCCGGTTTTCAAAGAAGCAGTGGTGTGCATGTTGGGGGTCCTTCGTCACCGCCAACCTACGTTGCTTTTGATTTTTGTGGGTATTTACCTTTAATTTTTTCTTTTATATTTTTTGCTAAGGCTTTGCGTTATGGATCGTCCTCTAGATAAACAGATTGCATTGGTAACCGGCGCGTCGCGCGGAATTGGCCGAGAAATCGCCCTCACGTTAGCGCATGCTGGGGCAATCGTTTTAGGAACTGCTACGAGTGAATCGGGAGCCGCTTCTATTAGCAAAGCATTAGAAGAAAAAGGGTTGTCTGGAAAAGGTCTAGTGCTGAATGTTGATGACCCAGAAGCTATTGAAGCGTGCATGCAAAGCCTGACCCGGGAGTATGGTGGGCTTTCTATTTTGGTAAATAATGCAGGTATCACCCGCGATCAGCTGGCAATGCGCATGAAAGATGAAGATTGGGATGGGGTAATTCAAACCAATCTGAGTGCAGTTTTTCGTCTATCCCGTGCGGCGTTGCGCCCTATGATGCGTGCACGCGCTGGTCGAATTATTAGCATTACTTCTATTGTTGGGAGTAGTGGTAATCCTGGGCAGGCGAATTATGCGGCTGCAAAGGCTGGCGTGGCCGGTATGACACGTGCATTATCTAAAGAAATAGGGAGCCGCGGCATTACGGTAAACTGTGTGGCACCTGGCTTTATTGATACCGACATGACTCAAGCCCTTTCAGAAGCGCAGCGCAGCGCCTTGTTAGATCAAATCCCGCTTGGCCGCTTAGGAAGCCCTGCCGATATTGCACATGCTGTCGCTTTCTTGGCTTCGCCGCAAGCTGCTTACATCACAGGTACGACCTTACATGTGAATGGAGGAATGTGGGTTGGCGGTTAGAGTAGTAGGCTGGTGTTTGAGGAAAATCTGAGTCGAATAGACCGGTTGATTCCTTTAATACCTCTAATAGTCGCGCTCAATCGCGAGTGTTTTTAGGAAAAAGGCCCTCTTTCTTCTCTTTTCCCTTTATAAACCTCTGCTAGAATGCGCGACTTTATTTTAGTAGAACCAGTCTGCAATTTCCAAAAGCGCCTTTTCTTTTTGATGGGGTAGCGTAGAGAGATCTTAGAACCTGTTTAGAGTCCCCCCAAAGGGCCCATCTTCGGGGGGACTCTAAACAGGTTCTTAGCCGTACTGCTTAAAAGTACCGCTTTGGTCTGTGCACGCTTAACTCTCCTTTAAAAAAGCACTTTTGGAAATTGGATTGGTTCTCAAATGACTGTGGAGATAGTAATGAGCGATTTTGAAAAGCGTGTAAAGGCAATTGTTGCTGAGCAATTGGGTGTGCCAGAAGCAGAAATTAAGAATGAAGCCTCCTTTGTGAATGATTTGGGTGCAGATTCTTTAGATACCGTCGAACTAGTGATGGCTCTTGAAGATGAATTCGGTATTGAAATCCAAGACGAAGAAGCTGAAAAGATTACCACTGTGCAAAATGCGATCGATTACGCTCGTGCGCACGAAAAGGCTGCAGGGTAATTTAACGCATGCAGTAAAGCTTAGCCACAGCACCCACGTCATTTATGTCATGGGTGCTGTGGCTTTTTGTTAGCGCATAACCGATCATTAAGGATCTGCGTTAGAATGCGCTCCAAATTTTAAGTAGCATTGTGATGAGAATGCGCAGTGTTGTTGTAGGGCGTGTCCTCAATTGTCCCGAAGATGGGCCCTTTGGGGCAATTGAGGACACGCCCTATGTTATGAATCTGAAATCAACTTGATAAAGAGGGAATGCCGTGAATCGTCGCCGTGTCGTGGTAACCGGTTTGGGACATATTTCGCCTGTAGGCAATACTGTCGACCAAGGGTGGGCTAACCTGATTGCAGGGCGCTCAGGCATTGCCACAGTTACAAAATTTGACCCCAGTGCTTTTTCTTGCCGTTTCGCAGGCGAAGTCAAGGATTTTCAGGTCAGTGATTATTTGCCAGCCAAAGAAGCGCGACATATGGATACCTTTATCCATTATGGTTTTGCAGCAGGTGCGCAAGCTCTTGCAGATAGCGGGTTAATTGTTACAGAAGAAAATGCAGAGCGTATTGGAGTTATAGTTGGTTCGGGCATAGGCGGTTTGCCATTAATTGAAGCTACGCAAACAGAATATCTGCAGCGTGGCCCAAAGCGGATCACGCCTTTTTTTGTGCCTGCTTCGATTACTAATATGATTGCTGGACATCTATCGATTCATTTTGGCCTTAAAGGACCCAACCTCGCGATCGTGACGGCCTGTACAACGGGTACCCATTCCATCGGTGAAGCGATGCGTATTATTGAATACGGTGATGCAGATGTTATGGTCGCAGGGGGAGCCGAGGCTACGGTATCGCCGTTAGGTCTGGGTGGGTTTGCCGCTTTGCGCGCTTTGTCTACGCGCAACGACGATCCCGCAGCAGCTAGTCGGCCTTTTGATCGTGACCGTGATGGTTTTGTGCTTGGCGAAGGTGCTGGAGTATTGGTTCTAGAAGAATATGAACATGCTAAAGCACGTGGCGCAGCGATATATTGTGAACTAGCAGGCTATGGACGCACTGGTGATGCGTATCACATGACAGCACCCAGTAAAAATGGAGAGGGTGCAGCGCGTTGTATGGTGAGTGCACTTAAAAATGCGGGTATGCGTGCTGATCAGGTGCAATACATCAATGCCCATGGCACTTCGACGCCTTTGGGGGATATTGCAGAGACCATGGCTGTGAAGCAGGTTTTTCAGTCTGGTTCTATTCCTGTGGTCAGTTCCACTAAATCGATGACTGGGCATTTATTGGGTGCAGCAGGCGGAGTTGAAGCGGTATTTACTGTATTGGCAATCCAAAAACAAATAGCACCACCCACAATTAATCTAGTGAACCCTGATCCTGAATGTGATCTGGACTATTGTGCAAATACAGCCCGTGAAATGCCAATAGAAGCAGCACTCTCCAACTCATTTGGGTTTGGTGGGACAAACGGTACTTTGTTATTTAAGCGTATTTAGATAGAACCCGCATTTTCAGCATCTTCTCTTGATATTTTCGACTTCCTGCTCTTATTTTTTTGACTTCAGCCCGCTCAATATGATCGCTCCACTAGGGGTGTGATAGGAGCGGGGAGTGAATGAAAAAGAGTCTGATCGTAGAGTAGTTCTACGTTTCCAAGAGGGGGAAGTAGCGGCTTTTAACATACTGGTCATCAAATATCGCCGTAAAGTGATGCGCTTGGTATCGCGTTTTGTGCGCTATTCGGATGAGATAGACGATATTGTGCAAGATGCGTTTATTAAAGCTTACCGGGCTTTGCCAAATTTTAGGGGAGATTCCTCTTTTTATACGTGGCTATACCGGATTGCTATTAATACAGCCAAAAATCATTTGGCTGCCAGCACACGGTTAGGGCTTTCGCATTTGTCTAGAGAAGATGGTGACCCTGAACGGCTAGAAGAATCTGAGTACGCGCTGCAGGATTTTAATACTCCTGAGTTAGCATTAATCAATAAGCAAATAGAGCAGGCATTGAGCGATGCACTCGCTTTTTTATCTCGAGAGCGGCGTATAGCTCTGATGCTGTGCGAGATGGAAGGTTTAAGTTACCGAGAAATCGCACGCATCATGAAATGCCCTGTAGGGACAGTGCGTTCCCGTATTTTCCGGGCACGAGAAATTATTTCAAAAAAGCTGCAGCCTTTGTTGGACACCATCCATTAATGAAAAACATCCGTAATTTTTCGATCATCGCGCATATCGATCATGGTAAATCGACATTGGCTGATCGCATTATTCAGCTATGCGGTGGGCTCTCCGATCGTGAAATGGAATCACAGGTGCTCGACTCCATGGCGCTCGAGCGTGAGCGCGGCATTACGATTAAAGCCCAAACGGCTTCACTCCAATACAAAGCCCGCAATGGCGAGATCTACAAATTAAATTTGATCGACACGCCAGGGCACGTTGATTTCTCCTATGAAGTGAGCCGTTCTTTATCCGCTTGCGAGGGCGCGTTATTGGTCGTAGATGCGAGCCAAGGGGTCGAGGCACAGACTGTAGCAAATTGCTATACAGCACTGGAATTAGGTGTGGAAGTCGTGCCTGTGCTCAATAAAATCGATTTGCCATCGGCTAATCCCGAAAATGCTATTGCAGAGATTGGTGATGTAATTGGCATTGATGCTACTGAAGCAGTGCGATGCAGCGCTAAAACGGGCCAAGGGGTCGAGGATGTATTAGAAGCCTTGATTGCGCAAGTTCCGGCTCCAGTTGGGGATCCGCAAGCACCTCTAGCAGCGCTGGTTCTAGACTCTTGGTTTGACCCGTATGTAGGCGTGGTAGTGTTGACACGCGTAGTACAAGGCACTTTAAAACCAAAAGATGCTATTCGCTTTATGGCCAGCGGCGCACAATTTTTGGTTGAGCGTATTGGAGAATTCACGCCTAAAGCTTCCGACCGTCCGACCCTTAGTGCTGGGCAGGTAGGTTTTATTATTGCCGGTATCAAAGAGCTTAAAGCTGCGCGAGTAGGCGATACGGTTACGCATGTACGCAACCCAGCAAGTAGCCCGCTTCCGGGTTTTAAAGAGGTAAAGCCACAAGTTTTTGCAGGGCTATACCCCATTGAATCCAATCAATATGAAGCACTGCGCGAATCGCTTGAGAAATTGCAACTCAACGATGCCTCCTTGCTCTATGAGCCTGAATCTTCACAGGCGCTTGGTATGGGCTTTCGTTGCGGCTTTTTGGGTTTGCTGCATATGGATATTGTGCAGGAACGGCTCGAGCGTGAATTTGGCATGAACCTGATTACCACGGCGCCCACCGTTATTTATGAGGTGGTGCAGCGCGACGGTAGCGTTTTAAAAATTGAAAACCCCTCTAAATTGCCTGATCCGTCAAAAATCGACACGATTCGGGAACCGCTTGTCCGCTTGAATGTATATTTGCCGCAAGAGTATGCAGGCCAAGTGATGACGCTCTGTACGCAAAAACGGGGCGTGCAAATCAATATGCAATATCACAGCCGTCAATTGCAATTGACGTATGACATTCCGATGGCAGAGATCGTGCTTGATTTTTTCGATCGCTTAAAGTCCCTCTCCAGAGGCTATGCGTCGATGGATTATGAATTTAAAGAATATGCTGCAGCAGATGTTGTCAAAATCGATATGCTGATCAACAGCACGAAAGTGGATGCCCTTTCTTTGATCGTACATCGCTCTCAAAGCCAATCTCGCGGACGTGAAATCGCTGCCAAAATGCGTGAAGTGATTCCGCGGCAGATGTTCGATGTCGCCATTCAAGCAGCAATTGGGGCGACGATTATTTCCCGCGAAAATATCAAAGCTATGCGCAAAAACGTGTTGGCAAAATGCTATGGTGGCGATATTACTCGTAAAAAGAAATTGCTAGAAAAGCAAAAAGCAGGGAAAAAACGCATGAAGCAGGTAGGCGGCGTTGAGATTCCACAAGAGGCTTTCTTGGCAATTTTGAATTTAGGGGAATAGAGAATCTAGCTCAGCCTGAGCCATGATCCACAGCTCAGGCCAAAAAAATAGTATGAAATAACGTAAAAAAATGCAATTTAGGCGTGACAAAATACCAGTAAATACAGTAGACTGCGCAGCTTCTAAAAACAGCACACCAGTGTTGCTGTGTAAGTAGATTGATCGGGGGTGCTTAGCTCAGTTGGTAGAGCGGAGCCCTTACAAGGCTTAGGTCGGGAGTTCGAGCCTCTCAGCACCCACCACCCAATCATCACTTACCTGTCATATGGCTTTTACGCCCCTTTTTTTATATTCCTTTAGCGCTTATGCTTTTAAAGCGCAGCGCATTTTTCCCTTATTTTTCTTTATTCCCTTAAACACGCTTTTCTAATCTGTGAAGTGCCTTTTTGGCAAATCGTAGAGAGAGGTTGTCGACGATAAAGACGTAGAACCTGTTTAGTATTTTCCAAAAGGGTTCATATTTGGGGGAGCAGGAGCACAGGGACCGGAACTGTACTTAAGTACAGTGAATACCTTGCACCCCACGACCCCGAAGATGAGCCCTTTTGGGAGATACTAAACAGGTTCTTAGGCTCTACTGCCTTTGGCGCTCTTAGAGCGCCGTTTTTTTGTCCCTTTTGGATCTTTGTTTCTCATGCTTGATTTCTTCCGTAGCCATAAACGTTTGATGCAAGTATTGCTCGCGCTTTTTATCTTGCCAGGTCTGGGTTTGGTGGGTATTCAGGGCGCGCGCCATGCATCTGGTGCGGGCCCTGATGTGGCTAGTGTCAATGGCAACAAAATTACCTATCGGGAATACAACATCGTGTTGCAAGAGCGCTTGCAGCAAATTCGCAGCATGTTAGGCGGCGGCTTTGATGTTCAAGCAATTAATACTCCTGCTTTTCAACATGCAGTACTTGAGAGCCTTATAGAACAGCGTTTGATTGCAGAAGAGGCGAAAAAGCAGCATTTGAGTGTTCCAGATGATACGGTGCGTCGAGCTTTATTGAGCGTTCCAGCGATTGCAAAGTTGCGGGGTCCAGATGGGTCTATTGATGTAAAGGCCTATGGTGAATTACTAGCCGCGCAGGGTATGACCCCTGAGGATCTTGATGAAAGAGTGCGCACGATACTCGCTGCCGGGCAACTCACTCAAAGCATCGTAGAAACCGCATTTTTACCGCAGGCTTTAGTTACCCCCTTTTTAATAGCTTCAGGGCAGCAACGTGAAGTACAGGCCATGCATTTTGCGTCGGCTGATCCTAAAGACCCTAAAAATGTACCTCCTAGCCCAGCAGATTTAAAAGCGTATTACGAGAGTCATGCCGAAGACTTTGTACAGCCTGAGCAGGCGTTTATTGAATACATCACATTAAGCCCCGATGCTTTTACCCCTAGCGAGCCTTCTTTAGCCGATCTTGAGAAGTACTACCAGGCGCATCTTGCAGACTATAAAAATGAAGAGCGGGTGCGTGCTCGTCATATTTTATTAATACCTGCACAAAATCAGGCGGAAGATGAGCCTGCTGTGCGGGCTAGGCTTGAAGCTTTATTAGCCCAATTGCGAGCCCATCCTGAGCAATTTGTCACATTGGCGAAGAAATACTCTCAAGATCCAGGATCTGCTACTAAAGGCGGGGATTTAGGCTACTTTGGCCGTCGTCAAATGGATCCCGCATTTGAGGCTGCTGCGTTTAGCTTAAAGCCTGGTGAAATCAGTGAGGTGGTGCAATCTCAATTTGGGTATCACTTAATCCAGTTAATAGATCGCAAACCGGCCGTCACGCTTGCATTTGCCGAAGTGAAAACGCGTATTGCTGCTATTTTGAAAAAACAAGAAGCAGCGCGGCGCTTCTCAGAAGCTTCTTCTGAATTTTCTGATCTGCTCTATGAGCAATCTACTAGTCTTGCGCCGGCTGCAGAGAAATTTCATTTAACGCGTAAAACTGCAACCGTAGCGCGTACACCCAACTTAGGGCTTGCAGCAGAGAATGCACTGAATCAACCCGCTTTACTCAATGCAGTATTTAGCGAAGAGGTTTTAAAATCCAAACACAATACTGCTGCGCTGGATTTGGGAAATAACACGCTAATTGCAGCGCGCGTGCTACGTTATACCCCCAGAACGCAAAAGCCGTTGAATAAGGTGGAGCGTCAGGTTAGGGCCAAAGTTATGGCAGTCCAAGCTGGTGAACGTGCTAGAGCCGCTGGTCAAGCAAAGCTTGTTGCCTTACAGGCAATGTCCAAAAGCGCGCACGCAGTACCTTCTGGGTTTTCTGCTCCGATAACGGTGTCTCGTGCCAATACAGGGGCATTACCTGCTCCTGCACTCGCAGCCATTTTTAAAGCCAATGCTGCAAGTGCCACTATTCCTTCTGAGGAAAAAAAGGCCGATACAGCATCGTCACCTGAACTCGAGAAAGTGCAAAAAAGAGGTATGGGCTTACCTCAATATATTGGGGTAGATTTGGGGCATGCGGGCTATGTAATCTATCGTCTCAATGCGGTACATGACCCCGTGATTTCAAAAGCCATTATGGACTCAGCTCAACAGCAATTAGCTCAGATAACGGGTCAGAGCGAATTTAATGCATATATTGCAGCGGTAAGAGCGCGTACCAAAGTGAAAATATATCCATTGCCCACTCAGCGGTAGGTTGGGGTTAAGCACGAACCCCAACATGCGTACCACGAACTTTTATTTTTGAGCCAACCTGTAAGCAGGTTAGCAAGGACGCCATAGCGTGCATGTTGGGGTTCCTTCGTCACCACCAACCTACGCATGAATGTAGGTTGGTGGTGAGGTACGAACCCCAACATGCAAACCACTGTCTTTTTGAATATCTGCGTAACACCAGTTATTTAATAATTTTTAGATGGCTGCCCTTTTTTTCATCCGACTTTGCAGACGTGGTGGATTGTCTGTCAGAGGGTAGGGTAGCAATGGGTGGTGCATCAGTGGTCTCTTCGGATTCGAGCTGACTTAAAGGGAAGCGCATCCCTTCGCCACTTTCATGTGCATAAATCGCCAGCACATTTCTCACTGGGATCTCTATTTTGTGAGGGATGCCACCGAATCGTGCATTAAACTCAATCCAGTCATTGCCCAGTTTGAGTTGGTGTGTGGCGTCGGGGCTAATATTGAGAACAATTTCGCCTTTTTGTATAAATTGCTTGGGCACATGAGTGTGTGCATCTACATGCACTAAAATATGAGGCGTGTAACCGCAATCCAGGCACCATTCATAGAGTGCTCTAAGTAAATAGGGTTTGCTTGAAGCGGATTGCATATTGAAGTTTTCCGTTTGAAAATATAAAGTTTATTTGAGTGCTATAGGTCCATAGACCAGGTAATCATAAACAAAGCTTTAGAATGGTTTCAAGTTAAACCAATGAACTTGTCTAATATAGTCCAAGAAAGGGTCCAACGGGACCCTTCTTTACGGTTGCGCAGTGTTCAGAATCATCTTCCTCTAGATGGAGTATGCTTCGGTTTCAGTGCGTTAGGGCACGCCCTAACCAGCTGCAAATAAAAGTCATTTTTGCCGCGCGTAAAATATTTTTTGTGTTGAGGAACTTTTTGTAATGCTGCCTATTTTGCCCCCTTCCCAGCCTGCTCTTTTAGCTTTAGCTGATGGCACTGTTTTCTATGGCCAAGCCTGCGGCGCATTGGGGCAAGCTGTGGGAGAAGTGGTCTTTAATACAGGAATGACAGGCTATCAGGAAATTTTGACAGACCCAAGCTATGCGCAGCAAATTGTTACGCTGACTTATCCTCATATCGGTAGTGTGGGGGTGAATGCTGAAGATAACGATTCGAACTGCGCGCAAGCTGCAGGCTTAATTGTGCGCGATATGCCACGAGTTGCATCAAATTTTCGGATGCAAAAAACGCTCTCTGATTATTTGTGTGAACAGGGTGTGGTGGCGATCTGCGGAATTGATACGCGTCAATTAACTCGCCTCTTACGAGATAAGGGCGCCCAAAACGGTTGTATTTTGGCGGGTGTTGGCGCCACTGCAGAAAAGGCGTTGGAGCTTGCACGCGGTTTTTCTGGGCTAGCAGGTAAAGATGTAGCGCAAGACGTCACCACTACGGTTCCTTATGAATGGACGCAAAGTGAGTGGAGTTTGCATACGGGCTACGGTCAACTCACAGAAGCGACCTACCGTGTAGTTGCTTTTGATTATGGCATTAAACATAATATTTTACGGAAGCTGGCGCAGCTCGGCTGTGAAGTCATTGTATTGCCTGCTAAGACCAGTGCCAAAGAAGCATTAAGTTATAAGCCTCATGGCATTTTTCTGTCGAATGGCCCGGGAGATCCCAAGCCTTGCGACTATGCGATTGCAGCCGTGCGCGAACTGCTAGAAACGAAGCTGCCGATGTTTGGAATTTGCCTCGGGCATCAAATTATGGCGCTAGCGCTTGGCGCAAAAACGCTGAAAATGAAAAATGGCCATCACGGTATTAATCATCCCGTCAAAGATATACAGCGCAATCGTGTAATGATTACGTCACAGAATCATGGCTTTATCGTAGATTCTGCCTCTTTACCGCCTAATGCACGTATTACCCATTTTTCTTTGTTTGATGGCACGCTTCAAGGGTTTGAATTAACGGATCGCCCCGCTTTTTGCTTCCAAGGTCACCCTGAAGCTTCTCCTGGTCCGCATGATCTTGACCCGCTGTTTGTCCAATTTACAGAGCTTATGAAACAGCATAAAGCCTAAAATCCTTGCGGTTGAGGATTAACCCGCAGGTTTAACCTGCATTTTTTTTATATCTGCTGCTTGCAGTTGTTTTTTTAAACTTCTGCCTTTTTCGCGCCTCGTTTTTTCTTTTATAACTTCGACTATGCCAAAGCGCTCTGACATCCACCGCATTTTGATTATCGGCGCCGGCCCTATTGTGATTGGGCAGGCCTGTGAATTTGACTACTCCGGCGCCCAGGCTTGCAAAGCGCTCCGAGAGGAGGGCTATGAGGTTGTTTTAATTAACAGCAACCCCGCAACGATCATGACTGATCCGGATATGGCTGACGTTACGTATATAGAGCCTATTACGCGTGAAGTGGTCGAGCGTATTTTGGCAAAAGAGCACTGCGATGCAATTTTGCCTACGATGGGCGGGCAAACTGCCCTGAATTGCGCGCTGGATTTACACTACCACGGTGTGCTGGAGCGTTACGGCGTAGAGCTTATTGGAGCGTCGCCTGAAGCGATTGAAAAAGCAGAAGACCGGCAAAAATTCAAAGAAGCGATGACACGCATTGGCCTTGGCAGTGCAGAATCAGGAACAGCGCATTCTTTAGAAGAGGCGAAGGAAGTCTTGCAGCGTATTGCTGCAAAAAAACAGCAGGGCCACTCTGTCGGCGAATCTGCAAGTGGCAGTAGCTACCCTGTCATTATTCGACCTTCTTTTACGCTGGGCGGATCAGGCGGCGGTATTGCTTACAATAAAGAAGAGTTTGAAGAAATTTGCCGACGTGGGTTGGAAATTTCTCCTACTAAAGAGCTCTTGATTGAAGAGTCGCTACTGGGTTGGAAAGAATTTGAAATGGAAGTAGTGCGCGATAAGCAGGATAACTGCATGATCGTATGCTCCATTGAAAATCTTGATCCAATGGGCATTCATACCGGCGATTCTATTACGGTAGCTCCTGCTCAAACCTTAACTGATAAAGAATATCAATTACTGCGCAATGCCTCGCTAGCTGTATTGCGAGAAATCGGGGTGGATACGGGAGGCTCGAATGTGCAGTTTGCCATTCATCCCGATACCGGGCGTATGGTGGTGGTTGAAATGAACCCGCGGGTATCGCGTTCATCCGCGCTAGCTTCAAAAGCTACTGGTTTTCCCATCGCCAAAATTGCAGCAAAACTAGCGGTTGGCTATACCTTAGATGAGCTGAAAAACGATATTACAGGAGGGCAAACCCCTGCCTCTTTCGAGCCTACGCTTGATTATGTCGTCACTAAAATTCCTCGTTTTGCTTTTGAGAAATTCCGTGAAGCCGATCCGCGTTTGACTACACAGATGAAATCTGTGGGTGAAGTGATGGCGATTGGGCGCACTTTTCAGGAATCATTTCAAAAAGCTTTACGTGGCTTAGAGACAGGAATTGATGGGATGACTCCACGTTCTACGGACCGTGAAGTGATTACCATGCAGATCCGAGAAGCCGGCCCTGAGCGCATTTTGTATGTAGGTGATGCGTTCCGACTAGGCTTATCCCTACATGAAATTTATGACTTATCTCATATTGATCCTTGGTTTTTAGCCCAAATTGAAGAGATCATTTTGAAAGAGGGTGCGTTAGCATCACGTACCTTAACTAGTCTCTCAACAGAAGAGTTACGCTACCTTAAGCAGAGTGGCTTTTCCGATGCACGTATTGCAACATTGACGCAGTCGACGCAGGACGCCGTGCGTGCATTGCGTATTAGGCTGGATGTACGTCCGGTATATAAACGCGTAGACACCTGTGCGGCTGAGTTTTCAACGCAAACAGCGTATTTGTATTCAACCTATGAATCCGAGTGCGAAGCGCGTCCGACTTCTCGTCAAAAAATTCTTATCTTGGGTGGCGGTCCCAATCGTATTGGCCAAGGAATCGAGTTTGATTATTGTTGTGCGCATGCAGCACTAGCTTTGCGCGAACAAGGCTATGAAACCATTATGGTCAATTGCAATCCAGAGACCGTATCTACCGATTACGATACCTCTGATCGATTGTATTTCGAGCCTTTAACGCTTGAAGATGTACTGGAAATTGTCGATAAAGAGCAGCCTGCAGGTGTATTAATTCAATACGGAGGGCAGACGCCCTTGAATTTGGCGCGTGCGCTACAAGCCAATGGGGCGCCGATTATTGGCACCAGTGTAGATAATATTGATGCGGCAGAAGATCGCGAGCGTTTTCAAAAAATGCTCCACGATTTAGGCTTACGTCAGCCACCCAATCGTACTGCCCGCACGGAAGCGGAAGCATTGGTTTTGGCAAATGAAGTGGGGTATCCCCTAGTAGTGCGGCCTTCTTATGTATTAGGGGGGCGTGCGATGGAGATCGTGCATGAATCGCGTGATCTCGAGCGCTATATGCGAGAAGCGGTGCAAGTCTCGAATGATTCTCCTGTGCTGCTGGACCGTTTTTTAAATGATGCAATCGAATGTGATGTCGATTGTATTGCAGATGGTCAAGAGGTCTTTATCGCTGGCGTGATGGAGCATATTGAGCAAGCAGGGGTGCATTCAGGAGATTCTGCCTGTTCTTTACCCCCTTATTCGTTAGCAGCCGACACGATAGCAGAACTAAAACGTCAAACTGTAGCCATGGCGAAGGCGCTCGGCGTCGTAGGACTGATGAATGTGCAGTTCGCTATTCAGCAATTAGAAGCGGCTGATGGGAGCATTCAAGATATAGTGTATGTGCTAGAAGTAAATCCTCGGGCTTCTCGTACGGTGCCTTTTGTTTCTAAGGCAACCGGGTTGGCACTCGCTAAGATTGGTGCACTTTGTATGGTTGGGCAGACACTCGCTAGCCAAGGAATACAAAGCGATGCGGTACAAGATTTATCGTATTTTTGTGTGAAAGAGGCGGTTTTTCCTTTTTCAAAATTCCCCTCAGTAGATCCTGTACTAGGCCCGGAAATGCGCTCTACAGGAGAAGTGATGGGGGTAGGCCGCACTTTTGGTGAGGCGTTATTTAAATCTCAGCTAGCTGCTGGATCGCGTCTCCCTGCAGAGGGTACTGTGTTACTGTCTGTAAAAAATAGCGATAAGCCTGCAACAGTAAAACTTGCAAAGCGCTTGCATGCACTGGGATATGACTTAGTTGCAACACGTGGTACGGCAGCTGCAGTGGCTGAGGCAGGCGTTCCTGTGCGTACTGTGAATAAAGTGAAAGAAGGGCGCCCGCATATCGTTGATATGATTAAAAACGGTGAAATTACGCTGGTCTTTACCACGGTAGATGACACCAGAACCGCCATTGCGGATTCCAAGTCTATTCGTATCAGCGCGCAGATGCATAATTTGACGTATTACACGACCTTACCCAATGCGCACGCAGCCGTTGAGGGGTTGAATTACATAAAGAATTTAGAAATTTACCCGCTGCAAACGTTAAGAGAGGGTATGTGAAGAAGAGCGACATTTAAGTAGTCAGGTTGCGCTTCGGTTATGTAAAAGGGCTTCACCAACCACAAGAAAAGCAAAGGACGGTAGGTTGGTGGTGAGGCACGAACCCCAACATGCATACCACAGTCTTCTTGAATACCTGCGTAACATCAATTAAATAAGTCGCGCGCTTAAACATTAAGCGCGCGTACGATGATTTTCTGTTTTATTTTTTTAATGACTTATGAGCACAACACCTTTAACAAAAATGGGCGCAGAGCGGCTAAAAGCTAAACTGCAACGTCTAAAAACGGTCGAGCGTAGGGCTGTAGTGCAGGCTATTGAAGAAGCACGTGCACACGGAGATCTTTCCGAAAATGCCGAGTATTCTGCTGCAAAAGAAAAGCAGGCCTTTATTGAAGGCCAGATTCTTGCGCTCGATTCTTGTTTGGCCGTAGCGCAAATTATCGACCCTGCCATGATCGAGGCCGACGGTCGCGTAGTATTTGGTGCGACGGTAGACCTGGATGATCTTGAGTCCGGAGAGAGTGTCCGCTACCAGATTGTTGGCAATGAAGAAGCAGATATCGACGCAGGCCTAGTATCTGTTAGCTCGCCTATAGCCCGTGCTTTAATTGGCAAGCACGAGGGCGATGTAGCTGTGGTGCAAGCACCTAGCGGAGCGAGAGAGTATAAAATTACCAAAGTATGCTATTTGTAAATCGGGCGTGCGAGTTTGAGTCTTTAGAACTTTTTCTTAATACTGGAAAGTCTAGGTTTTGCCCGTTTAACGTTACCACCTTGTGTAACCCGTTGATTGCCTAAAAGTTGAAGCGTTTTGCGGGTAGTGCGTCGTAATGAACTAGGTCTGCGCTTGAAAACAATGGCTTTTCGTGGGGGAGCGCCTCCACTGCGATGCGTAGACTTAGCAGATGCATTTTGTGTGCTATCGCCTGAATCAGGTCGCCAGATGACGAAAAGTTTGCCGATATGTTGGATGGGATGTGCTCCAAGTCGAGCACATATCGCTTGATACGTTTGTTCGCGTTGTGTGCGAATATTCTCAAACATACGAATTTTGATAAGCGTATGGGCTTTGAGATTCAGGTCAATTTCATGGATTACAGCATCGGTTAATCCCTCTGGCCCGATCATAACGACAGGCTTTAGCGCATGCGCTTGAGCTTTAAGGCTGGCGCGTTCGCCAGGAGTAGGGGCGGCGTGGTGAGAAGACATAGTTTTTAGCAAGAAAAAAGAGGGCGTGAAAAAGGTGCGAGCATAGGCTGCATTTCACGATAAAGGACGAATTATCTCTCAGAACTTGTTCTAAAGCTCTAATAAGAATGCTTTTAAAACACTTTTTCATGGGAGGCGCCTCGAATCAGATGGCGAAGAAAAAATTTAATACTTCCTGGTTGCATACGCACTTAAACGATCCCTATGTGAAGCAGGCACATCATGATGGGTACCGGACTAGAGCTGCGTATAAGCTCAAGGAAATTGACGAGCAAGACGATTTGATTCGACCTGGGCAGGTGATTGTTGATTTGGGTGCGGCGCCTGGGAGTTGGAGCCAGTATGTCATTACTGCGCTGCGTAATAAATCTTCTGGCATAGTGCAAAAACAGCCTGATATGCTCATAGCACTGGACCGATTGCCTATGGAGCCACTGCCGGGTGTTACCTTTATACAGGGTGACTTTCGAGAAGAAGAAATCTTGCAAAAATTTCGAGATATATTGGGTACACGCCAAGTAGACCTTGTAATTTCTGATATGGCCCCCAACTTATCAGGTATTGCCGCAGCAGATACAGCAGGTATGGAGCATCTATGTGAATTGGCCCTTGAATTTGCACAAGAATTTTTGAAAAGCAAAGGCTGCTTATTAATGAAATGCTTTCATGGCAGTGGCTACAGTCAGATGATTGAGCGTTTTAAGCGCCATTTTCAGGTAGTAGCTCCTCGTAAACCCAAAGCTTCACGAGATAGTTCCTCTGAAATTTTTATCTTGGGCAAAGGGATGAAAGCAATTCGGTAAAAAGAAGTATGAGAGCAGATTGGAGAGCGCATTTCATGCTTTTTGGTTTATTTTTATATTAAAAATACTTTTTTCAGGCTCCTTCCCTGTCGAGGCTGGATTAGAATCTACTTTTTCTCCGTAATTGGTCCGATCTATAAAGGAGTCATGCTTTGAACAGCACGATGTTTTCAAGAGCAGCAGTGTGGATTGTCATTGCTATGGTGTTGTTTACCGTATTTAAGCAATTTGATAAGCCACGCCCCCTTGAGACGGCAACGTATTCCCAGGTAATGGACGATGCAAAGAATGGAAAGCTAAAATCGGTAGTCATACAAGGCCGCACACTTACCGTGACTCCAGCTACTGGAGAGAAATATCAAGTTATTTCTCCTGGGGACCTTTGGATGGTGAGTGACTTGCTCAAATCTGGTGTGCAAGTGAGTGGCAAAGCCGATGAAGAGCCCAATATCTTTGCATCACTACTAACGTATTTAGGACCGACGCTGCTGATTATCGTATTCTGGCTCTATATGATGAGGCAGATGCAAGGCGGTGGCGGCAAAGGCGGTATGTTTTCCTTCGGTAAATCGCGTGCGCGGCTTACCGATGAGAATGCACATGTAGTCACTTTTGCGGATGTTGCAGGGTGTGATGAAGCCAAAGAAGAAGTCTCTGAATTGGTTGATTTTTTAGGTGACCCTCAAAAATTCCAGAAATTAGGTGGGCGTATTCCACGAGGCGTGATGCTTATCGGACCTCCAGGAACAGGAAAAACCTTGCTTGCCAAAGCGATTGCTGGTGAAGCAAAAGTGCCTTTTTTCAGTATTTCCGGCTCTGACTTCGTTGAAATGTTTGTTGGGGTAGGTGCTGCGCGCGTGCGGGATATGTTTGAGCAGGCCAAAAAACAAGCACCTTGCATTGTATTTATTGATGAAATTGACGCGGTTGGGCGTCAGCGCGGTGCGGGTATGGGCGGCGGCAATGACGAGCGCGAGCAAACGCTGAACCAAATGCTCGTGGAAATGGATGGGTTTGAGGCGAATCTAGGCGTGATTGTTATTGCAGCAACCAACCGCGCCGATGTATTGGACCGTGCCTTACTGCGTCCAGGCCGTTTTGATCGTCAGGTATACGTTAATCTGCCGGATATTCGTGGGCGTGAGCAAATCTTGGGGGTGCATTTACGCAAAGTACCCATTTCAAGCGATGTGGATGCTTTAGTGCTTGCACGTGGAACGCCAGGTTTTTCTGGTGCAGATTTAGCCAATCTGGTAAATGAAGCCGCCCTTTTTGCAGCTCGACGTAATAAACGCATGGTCGAAATGCAAGATTTTGAAGATGCCAAAGACAAGATCTATATGGGCCCTGAGCGCAAATCAGCCATCATGCGCGAAGAAGAGCGCCGTAACACGGCCTATCATGAATCAGGCCATGCAGTTGTAGCCAAATTGCTTCCGCATGCAGACCCTGTGCACAAAGTGACGATTATGCCTCGCGGTGGCGCACTCGGAGTAACCTGGCAGCTGCCTGAATATGATCGCGTCAATTTATACCGCGACAAAATGCTGGAGGAAATTGCGATTTTGTTCGGTGGCCGAGCTGGAGAAGAAATTTTCTTGAATTCTCTATCTAGTGGAGCATCTAATGATTTCGAGCGCGCTACAAAATTAGCTCGAGATATGGTGACGCGCTACGGCATGTCAGAGTCATTAGGCACCATGATTTATGCAGATACGGAACAAGACTCCATTCTAGGACGCGTATCGTCTAAGAATGTATCCGAAGCCACACAACAAAAAATTGATGCAGAAATCCGCAAAATCATTGACGAGCAATACGCATTAGCTCACCGCTTACTCGAAGCCAATCGAGATAAAGTGGAGGCGATGGTCAAAGCCTTGCTCGAATGGGAAACGATTGACGCGACACAAGTAAATGACATCATGCTGGGCAAAATCCCTCAACCCCCAAAAGTGTCTAACGCCCCAGAGGGCAACAAAAACGCCTCTCCTCCACCAGCAGGAGGGTCGACAGGGCAGGGTGATGATGCATCAAAAAAAACTACGGGTAGTAGCGCTAAATTGGTGTAGTTTACAGATTGAGAAGCCGTAGTTATCGGCTGAGAAGGAATAAAAATGCCTGTTTTTGCTACCGCAAACACAGGCATTTTTATTAAAAAGTCTTAGTACAGAACACATGCTCCAACTTGCGTTGAGTATGGCTGATATCTATCAGCATGATCAGGTGAAACACGGACTGCTATACAAAAAATAGAAAGTATACATAGCAGCTCTAAATGCAAAACTGTACGGCAAAAAAATTATTCACTAGCGAGATGGGGGATACAATGTTTCCAACAAACCCGATAGGCTCTTCTAATCCGTGCCCAAAGCCAGTATCCAATTTCGAATCCAATCCATCATTTAAACCCATAGAGGTTACAGAGACATCTTCAAATAGAGAAAATCAAGCTATACGACCAAATAGAGAAGATAGAGCTAGTCGTTTGGCAGCCACACTTGTCTTAACGGGTCAGTTAGCGGGCGTGATGGTCGTTCTAGGTATGCTACCCAGCGTTTTTATAGCAGCTCCGGTAATTGGCACATTTGGTGCCGTGGCGACTATGGCTATGAGTGAGAGGCACGAAAATAAAAATCGAGCAACGCAGAGTGTAGGAGAGGAAGAAGAGAAGCTTCAGCTTAAAAAATTAGTGTAAGAAGCTTATTTCATTGGAATGGCTGATATTTCTAATGCATTAAATAAAAAATGGCTGCTTGTATATGCAGCCATTTTTTATTTGGTGGGCAATAGAATATATTGCAATGTTATTGAGGGCACACCCTAAGCGATTTTAATTATTTCTGATTTTATGTACTCGGGGTCATTGTTTGTTTTTTCGGCTAAGTAATGTTCTGCGTGTTGTATAGGTCGGGGTGTATTTTCATTATCTTCTTTTGCCCCAAGAATGGTACAAGCAACTGCCGCAGCAGCAGATGCTATAAGCGTTGAAATGCCAGCCGTATTGCGACCACTGAGCAGAAGGAATAACGTAGCAGCTGAAAGTGAGACATAAGTAAATAGTGCCACATCAAATGGACTAATTATTTGCTTTTGAGCAGAAATTTGTTCGGTTATAGATTCAGGGGCGTTATAAGTATATTGCCTCGATGTGGGGGCGAGTAAAGGCGTGTTAATAGTGCTCATACGGTTTTCTTCTCTATTAGGATGATGATATTTTTCTAAAATATCAAAGCCTTATCTACACAAGTTAATATATTTTTGTGTTTATAAGCGCCTTTTTATTGAAAAAGTCATCGTATATAAAATGTAGAGCAGAAAGAGATGTAAATTATTTAAGATTTATCGCTTTTTTCTATGCGTTGAGGACAAGCCATAGTGAAAATAAAGCTCATATGAGGACAACTTTTTTATTTCTCTGGTTCGCTTTTTATATTTTTTGCGTTATTTTCAAAGCGTGCTTTTGACAGCGCTATGGCTTCATGCAGTTTCTGCTCTAATAGTTGTCTAGGAGGGAGTTCTGTCAGATATTCAGCAACATGAATACCTTTTTGATCTAATTCGAGCAATTCAATCTGTTCGCGTTTTTTGCCAGTACACAGGATGATGCCTAATGGCGGTGCTTCATCCGGTTCTTGTTCGTATTTTGTTAACCAGCGTAGATAAAGCTCCATTTGGCCCTTGTGGGCCGCCTCAAAGTCACCTAATTTTAAATCTATAGCAACTAGTCGCTTAAGGCGACGGTTGTAAAACAGTAGATCGATGTAAAAGTCATCATTATCTATTTGCAACCTTTTCTGACGTGCAACAAAAGTAAATCCCGCCCCTAGTTCTAGTAGGAAATTTTCTAACTCTCGCAAAATGGCATCTTCTAGATCTTTCTCTAAATGGCGATCTTGCAAACCAAGAAAGTCAAGAATATACGGATCCTTTAACACTAGCTCAGGCGATAAATGATCAGACTCTCGCAGCGTAGCTAACTCCTGTTGAATCCATTCATTTGGCTTACTCGATAATGCCGTACGCTCGAATAGCATTGAATCTACACGTTGTCTGAGCATTCTAACGCTCCATCGCTCGACCCGACACATTTGGGCATAAAAGTCACGCTTCAGGCTATCCTTTATATAAATAATCTTAAGAAAGTGACTCCATGACAATTGTCTGGACAGTGTCAAGACAATTTCTACATCAGGAAATGCCTCGGCAAAAATGATCATATGACGTAGATTTTTGGTGCTAAAGCCACGACCCTGTTCAGCTTCCAATTGCTGAGCTAGCGTTGAAATAATTTGACCGCCATATTCAGCCCGCTCCCCCTGGAGTACTTCGCTTTGAATCCGCCGCCCAATGCGCCAATAAAGCAAGGTCATCGTCGAGTTAACAGTTGCCTCTAATCCTAGTTTGGCTTTACTGATTAAATGGCGAATGTCACTAATAAGTACTGATGCAATACTGTTAGTTTTTGCGGTCTGATCATCTAGCGATGATAAATTCATTTTTCACCTTCTTGCATCTCAATCATAGATCAAAACTTTGGCACTTCTGAAAGTTCAACTGCCCTTTCCCATTTATTTAGCCGGTAGGTTGGTGGTGAGGTACGAACCCCAACATGATGACCACTGTCCTTTTGACGCCTGCATATGCAGGATTACAAGTCGGTGGTGTGCATGTTGGGGTTCGTACCCATACGCGCTAACTTAAGCCAAAGACCAGAGCATAT
>JASSUF010000065.1:0-13421 GCA_031963365.1 Mycoavidus cysteinexigens | reverse complement strand
CTCCCTAACAGGTAACTTTTACGCTGTAAACATTGAAGGAGCGGATAGAGAAGCAGAGGTGGTATTTTCACCCAACAATAAATGGGCGGCCTGGCAGGATAAAGATGGAGCTATTGTTTATCGAAATCTTGCCACACCAGCAGCAGAAAATAAAACGGAACCATTTAAATGTACCTTGAAGGCGCCTTATGTATTTTCATTGGATAGCCAATATCTCATAGTGCCAAATATAAAAATAAAGGATTATAATGTATCAGGAGAATTAGAAAAATTGGACAAGGAAATAGCTGAAATAAAAAAGTATAAGAACAAACAGGAAAGTATAGCAGAAAAAATACTTTTATTAAGTACCAGTACAGAAGTGAAATATTTATTGGAGGACGGATTAACTTTAATCCTTAAAAAGCTTACAAGAAAGCAAGACAATTTAAAAAATCAAAAAAATAAAAAATATTCGAAAATAAAAATTCAATTTTTATCTGTAAATTCAAACGAAATCAAATCCGAATTAACAAGGAAGATTAAAACTAAAAGTGAAATCACTGCCCTCGCTTTCTCTTCGGATAGAAAATATCTTTTTATATGTCAAAAAGATTTAATGAATCCTGAAACGATCACTATCGAAGAATGGCCAATACAAACACAGGGACCCGCAGAATCTATTTATCCCCCTTTGCTTTCTAATAAAAAAGAAGCATCCGTAGATAAGATAGGCTTGGTATCAAAAATGCTACCTTCCCCCGATGGCAGATGGCTTGTGTTAGCGAAGATGGGTGAAACAGGCGAGGAACGTACCAAGGTTAGCCTTTATTCGTTAAGTACCTTTAAAACGGAATACGGCATTGAAATAGCTTCCACTGGGCCCCTTAAAATGAGCTTCTCGCCCAATGGGAAATGGCTAGCAATAGCGCAAGGAAAGGAGCTAGTCGTTCTATCAGCTAGCTCAGAAAATTTGCAAAACAGCCGCAAATTTCAAAAAAATATATCCCCTGCCTTTATCCATTCACTATGCTGGCAACCGAATGCAAACTTGCACGCTATCGGGGGAGACGATAGGCCTCCACGCTTACTCACCATAGCAGAAGATCATGTACTGCGAACCTGGCAAATCATCATCGCCCCGCAAAATGCCTTTAAGCTTGAATTAATCGAGAGCGCACCACAAATAGCGCCAAGATTCGCTGATATTTCTATAGCAGAAGCTACAGAACTAAGTGCAGATAATGTCAGATTACTGCGTCCTTTCTGTATCCAAGAAGTACCCCTATTGAATCAGGCGCCTAATATTCTGCCTGGTGTTGAGCCGCCCAATGGTTCCTGGGCAGCACGAACGTAGCAATGCGTTCCCGCCACCCGATGGGCAACGCTCCACAAAAAGCTGCACCCCAAAAGTTGGACGCTAGATCTGACTTTTTGGCTGCTTTTTAAAGAAGGGATTTGGATGTGTATTGAAAATAGCAGACTTGCAAATATAGAAGAAAATTCTTTGGCCTTCTTTACCCTATCTACTTGTCATCACGCGTACCAAGTGCAGTGGGTTCAGATTATTCATAAAACGCATACATTAGAGCAATCATTAAAAGAATGTCTTTAAAATCCCACAAAAACTTAGGCAAAAAGTCAGAGAAAAAGCCAGACAAAAAATTAAATAAAAATCGGTGGTAGAACCAATCAATGTCGAGCCAATCCAAGTCGAAGTAAAAGAAAAATATCTGTGTAGCATTTATCTTTTTAAGGATTTTATCTACATTTCCAAGGGAAGGAATCCAGCTATGAGCATTGTTCTTGAGCGTATTTCCATAATTCCTGACATTGCTCCAATATACCTTATAAAGCTTGCTCTTGAGTCCATGCACATTATAAAATATCTCCTTTTTCAAAGCGCCTGACATGGGCTGACTGATCCAGATTTCCAGGATATCTAATGCCTTATCCCTATGAAGGTCATCGTCTAAATAGATGCCAATAGTGCTCGTAAAAGTAGGGATTAATGGCGCAAGCTCTTTTATAGGCAACGGTACAAGCTTTCCAAGTATTTTTTGTTGAGAAAAAAGCTCTATCATACTGAGCGCCCAGCGTCGATCAGTATCATTGTGAGCTAGGTTAGATATAAGAAAATTTAAAACCTTTATTCTTTCTTTTGTGGATGACTGTTCTTCTACTGTGTAGATTAATTTTTTTATTGGCTCTTCAATTTCTATACAGGACCAAGAAATTCGACCCTCATGTGGCTCTCCGTTTAAATGAATTCGGCTATAAAATAAATTGTATAGAGTCCGTTTTTGTATTTCCAGTGTTATGCCGCCTTTGTCTAAAATTCTATTTATTTTACCTAGCATCATTCCTCTTACAGTACTACCTAGCTTTTCCCACTGCAAACTAAGCACATAAGAATAAAACTCGACTGCCGGCCCCATTTGCCAGTGAGAAATATTCTCTGAAAAAACAAAGTTAACCAAATCCCCAGGAGGTTTTCGATACCAGATTTCATCCATGTGTAGGGCTACTGCACAAAACATCGAATATTCAAACATACAAACAGAGTCTAATCTTTTGCTACGGCCAAAATAATTTCTGAGATGATTAAACAGAGCGACTTGAGCAGAATCAAGATAAAGATGGTTGCTTTTCTGCCTCAAGTTCAAGTCGCCAATTAAATCTTCCCTTTCAGGCATGAGGCTGGCAATTAAGCGTTCCAGCATCATAATTACTGGACTATTCGCTTTATTGATCGAAGCGGATACTTGGCCAAACAAACGTAGTTTTTTGTCAAGTGATGTGCAACGCAATAACCATTCGATATTCTTCACACGCTCACTAGGCGGAAGTTTTTTATCAGTCATCGCCTCTGTAATTTTTCGACTAAAAAAATGGGTGTGATGGCTTGCAAAGAAGTCTCGTCGCTGCTCAAGAGAAAGCGGGCTGACCGTATTAGTGACTAATGGGAAAAATTGCTTGCTTGTGCTAAAAAGACTCCCCAACTCTGAGGGCTCTAGGTATTTCGCAATTTCCCCCATGATTAGTGAGTTGGAAAATACGTTAAAAGCAGAGGTAATGGCAGTAGTCATCGCATTTATTCTTCTGAGAAATAGGCTAATACTTTGTTTATATAGGGCTATTTTTATATCATTAAACTATGAAGCATCTACTCGTAAAAACTATAGGGCAGTCTTGCAAATGGCTAATCTCATTGGATTAGAAAAAGTAAAAAAAAACCGCAATAAAAAATGCGTTGTCTCGTTTTTATTTATTTTTTGAGAATGGCTAGATCTACCAAAGTACCAAGCATTGCCTAACCTGGCTTTATTACCATTTAAAGCTATGCTTAGCTATAGAGTTCTTTGCTGAAAATCGTGGCTGACGCCAGCCTTTTTCTAAGGCTGAAATATAAGCTGTTGATTTATAAAGGTTTTTTCTTATACAACAGGCGTAAGCTGAAAGTCCAGTTTTTGGGCGTGTGTCAAAAAACGTAGCAAAAAGACTGGCTGGCGCCTCAGCAAACAGTAGAGGATTATTATGATCATTTATGAGTTATAAATCAACAATACAGTTTATATTTTGCATAATAACGGATGTTATCCACGCTGTAGAAGGTGGGTTGTTGGTAAGCAGAGCGCGAAGATTACAAGTCGGTGGTACGCATGTTGGGGTTCGTGCCTCACCGCCAACCTACGCCTGTTTTTAAGGCGTAAGGTTAGAATGAGGTACGGTGGAGGAGTTTTATTTTAAAAGTGAATTAGCTCAATACCTTGCTCGCTAGCCAAGAAACAACTGTTTGCGGCTCGCCGAGCAAATAAACCTACTGTCACTACACCTGGCCAGCTGTTTATTTCATTTTCTAAAGCAATAGGGTCGGGTATATCTAACCCTGCTACATCCAGAATCAGGTTTGTATGGCAGGTAGTGTACGCTTCCCCTTTTTGAGTACGGCGTAGTGTTGGCATGCCTCCCAAGCCTTTTAATCGCTCAGTGATAGCGCGCTGCGCAATAGGCAGTACTTCGATAGGCAAGGGAAAGGCGCCAAGCTTTTCAACACGTTTTGAAGCGTCGGCAAGGCAGATAAAAGTTTGTGCCACCATCGCAACGACTTTTTCTTGGGTCAGCGCCCCTCCGCCTCCTTTAATCATCCGCCCTTGCCCATCTATCTCATCAGCTCCATCCATATAGAGCGGCAGCGTATCGACCTCATTTAGGTCGATCACTTTCATTCCACAGGCCTGCAAACGGGCTGTGGTAGCAGCGGAAGTGGATACAGCGCCTCGATATCGCCCGGCAAACTCAGGATGCTCAGCCAATGCATCTATTAGATAGTTTACCGTCGAGCCGGTGCCTATTCCGAGCACCGATCCTTCTGGCACTTTTTCTAGTACGTAGGCCGCCCCGACTTTTCCAACTTGTTGTTTTAGCGCATTCTGCAAAAGCGGATTGTGTTGCATACTTCAAAAACTCCACGGTCATTTCTGTAAAAACTGTTACTTGCAGCTAAGCAAGTTGGTGCACAGCTGCATGTTGGGGCTCCTGTGTCACCTCAACCTAGAATGAACGGTAGGTTGGTGGTGAGGTACGAACCCCAACATGATGGCCACCGTCCTTTTAAAACCTCCATAGGCATGTCAAAAGCGATGGTTACAAGCTGGTGGTATGCATGTTGGGGTTCCTTCGTCACCCCAACCTACCAATTCTAAAACCTGCATATTCAAGTGCTTATACGTTGGCGGGCAGCTTCGTATAGCACCACGCCACTGGCGACAGATACATTCAAGCTGGTCACGCTACCAAACATGGGAATTTTGACCAAAGCGTCGCAGTTTTCTTGCGTTAACCGCCGCAATCCTTCACCTTCGGCGCCCATCACACAGGCAAGTGGCCCGGTCAGTTTGCTTTGATAGAGACTATCTGGTGCGCTATCGGTGGTGCCCACCACCCAAATGCCACGGTCTTTCAATTCGCGCAGGCTGCGGGCAAGGTTGGTAACCATTAAATAGGGAATCGTTTCTGCCGCGCCACTGGCTACTTTTGCCGCAGTGGCATTCAGACCTACTGCACGTTGGGCAGGTGCAATCACGGCATGGGCGCCAGCCGCATCGGCTACACGCAAACAGGCTCCTAAATTATGCGGATCTGTCACTCCATCGAGTACGAGTAATAAGGGGGGGCCTTTGATCTGGTCAAGCAGTTCTGTGAGCGTTT
The DNA here is from genome assembly GCA_031963365.1 of Mycoavidus cysteinexigens. GTDB lineage: Bacteria > Pseudomonadota > Gammaproteobacteria > Burkholderiales > Burkholderiaceae > JASSUD01. Next base: position 8,231 of record JASSUF010000065.1, on the reverse strand, counting down.
CGCCCATTAATAAGGGAGCTGCTTTTGCAACCACACCTTGGTGTCGATCACTACCTGTTAAGCCATGCAGGCGATTGGCATCTACAGCTAGTAGGCGCACGCCTGCCGTATTCGCCATTTCTAAAAAATCCTGCATGCGGCGATCGCGCCGAGATGGATCGTAAAAAATTTCTTCTACTGTGGCCGCATCACGGCGCACACGCGCAGTGACTGCATGAAACCCATATAGGATTTTGGAATTTGACACTATTTAGACCTTGTAATATTGCACTCAAACAGGCTGTACCTGTTTTTCATTGGTTTACTGCTGTATATCTTTGCTTTTAACTATTTTTGCCCGAGTAGTTGCAGCGGGCTTGGCAGTTTTGGTTTTAGCTTTTTCGGTTGCTTTTCCTGTTGCTTTTGGCGCTGCCTTGGATACTTTTTTAGTCGCTTTTTTCGGTGCTGCTTTAGAAGTGGTTTTTGCTTTTTTCTTGGAATCTGCAACAGAAGTCTTCTTTGCTTTTATCTTGGATTCCTTCTGCACCACCTCCTCTTTTTGAGTGCGCTTTTCAGGAGAAGCGGCCTTACTTGTTTTTTTCTTGAGCGCTTTTGGCAGCGCTTCTATCAGACGAAAATCTATTTTTCGCGTGCTTAAATCGACCCTAGCTACCTGTACAGTGAGTCGATCTAATAATCGGTAGCGCACCCCTGTACGCTCACCAACTAACTCATTTTTGATGTCATCGTATTGAAAATAATCACTGCCCAGCTCCGTCACATGGACTAGACCATCCACAAACAACGTATCGAGCTGCACAAATAATCCAAAAGAGGTTACTCCACTGATTGCGCCGTTATAAATCTCACCGACTTTATCGCGCATGAAATAGCATTTTAACCAGGCCTCTACATCGCGCGAAGCTTCATCCGCGCGGCGCTCATTAGCAGAGCAATGTTGACCTAATTGATACCAAATTTCTTCTGCTTTAGATTTAAACGATACGGGCTTTGCACTTTTCTTTGCACTACCAGCGTCTTGATCCGCAGTCTGTGATGCTGCTCCATTATTTTTTGAGCGGCGTGCAGCGGCAGATACTGTAGACGTATTGAGTACGATTTCTGGCACGTATTTTGGATGGTATTTTTCCCCTGCCAAAATCGCATACAGCGCGCGGTGTGTGAGCAGATCAGGATAGCGGCGAATAGGGCTGGTGAAGTGCGCGTACTCTTCGTAGGCTAATCCAAAATGCCCGATATTATCTGGGCTGTAAACAGCCTGCTGCATAGAACGCAGTAGCATGGTCTGCAAAAGAGGAAGATCAATAGTAGCTTCGGGGCTTAGCGCACGGGCTCGCGCCTCATCCATCAATGTTGCATAATCCGTACCAGAGGGATTTTCCCCTCCCCCTAACGATAAACCGAGCAGACCTAGAAAACGTCTCAAATTAATGAGTTTTTCAGGCTCAGGTTGCGCATGCACACGGTATAGCCCTGGATGCTTATGTTTATTCAGTGTTTGTGCAGCACATACATTGGCTGCCAGCATGCACTCTTCAATCAATTTATGCGCTACGTTACGCACACTTGGAATAATGCGTTCGATTTTGCCTTGCGCATCGCAGACTATTTTAGTTTCCGTAGTTTCAAACTCCATCGCACCTCGTTTTTGGCGCGCTTTAAATAAGGCTTGATATATCTGATGGAGGACTTGTAAATGCGGTAGCAGAGAAGGGGTATCTAACTGATGCGCTTCATTGGGGTCTTCTAGCACCTGAGCGACTGTCGTATAGGTCAGTCGTGCTGCAGAATGGATAAGCGCCGGATAAAACTGGTGAGAGTGAACGTGACCTTGCGCATCTATAATCATGTCGCAGACTAGCGCGCAGCGGTCTACATGAGGGTTCAAAGAGCATAAGCCATTAGAGAGCTTCTCAGGCAACATAGGCAATACACGTCGCGGGAAATACACGGAGGTACTCCGCTCTAGCGCATCGCGATCGAGTGCATCGTTGGGCCGCACATAATGAGAAACATCCGCAATAGCCACACATAAACGAAAGCCACCTTTTTGGCTTTTACTCCCTCGTCGAGCAGCAGGCTTTGCTGTAGGAGCTACCTCTAAATCCGGCAGCCACTCGCCATATACGGCATCATCAAAATCACGTGCATCTTCGCCATCAATGGTGACAAAGGGCAATGCTCTTACATCCGTACGTCCGACATGATCGGCTGGAATAACTGTTTCAGGTAAGGCTGCTGCCTGTTTAAGCGCGGCCTCACTAAATGCATTAGGGACGCCGTACTTACGCACGGCAATTTCAATTTCCATCCCCGATTCTTCTGCTTGACCCAATACTTCTACAATTTTTCCTGATGGCAAAAGATTACGTCCAGGAAACGTGTGCAGTTCGACCGTTACGATCTGCCCTGCCGTTGCTTTACCTATATGTTCTAATACCAGCGTGATGTCTTGCTTAAAACGCTGATCTTCGGGCGTGACAAACCATTCGCCCTCTTCGTGAAATAAACGTCCCACCACATACAGATTAGCATGTTCGGTCACTTCCACAATACGCCCTTCAGGACGACCGCGTCGGTCAAAGCCCATTGGCCGAATTAGTACGCGGTCGTTATGCATGGCTTTTTGCATTTCAGCAAAGGGCAGAAAAAGATCTGGCTGACCATCATCGCGAATTAAAAACCCAAAGCCATCACGATGCGCTTGTATCCGTCCAGCAATAAACTGTGACGTATCTGCTGCCTCAAAATTGCCTTCAGAATTTCTTTTAGCCTGCCCATCGCGCTCCATCGCAGATAAACGCTTGAGAAGCCCTTCTTGCTGTAGCACATCGAGCGCAAAAATGTCACAGAGTGCGTCAAATGCTAAAGGCTGCTCTGCTGCGCGCAGCGTAGCGAGAATGGCTTCTCGAGAAGGGATGGAATAGGAATAAGGCGTCAAAAGAAAATCCAAAAAAAGAAAAAAGTATAGAAGTAAAAGGCAGTTGTCAAATGCTTATAAATGGGAGAAAAGGCTAAAAAACCGGTCTAAACCGCTCAAAATGCTTGAAAAAGCAAGGCTATTTTTGTCCTCATACTGGGTTTGTAGATCCTCACTGTACTATAAGTGCACTACTCTGGTCACCGCGCTTGCTTTTCCAAATGCAGACCTCGGGCCATTCGCCTATTTATTCTATTGTGGGTGCATCAGTTGATACAACATGCACCTAATTATGAAAAGATGCTTCAAAAATTGGGTGTAAACAGCAAATGATTGTCACATAAGAATTTTTTTAATTTTTTCTTATGTAACGGATGTTATGTAAGTCTTATTTACGCAAGCGAATAGCAGACGCGGGTATAAAAGTTCGCTTGACCATTCTAAATTACGCTTTTACAGCTCAACGCTTTAGGCATCAAACTTTATGATGGCCTGCCTTTTCCCCTTCTCGCCAAAGCCCTTGTTATGATTCCTGCCCTTTTGCTTCGCAGCTTGCGCACCTTATCGTGCACTGTACGTCATACCTTAAAGCAGCCTGCTCTCACCTACTCACTGATTACAGCAGCATTTCTGGCTGGTTGTAGCACCACTTCTTCGCATAAAGACCTATCGCAGTCTGCTGCGCAAGAAATGACGCAGCTCAAAGAGTATAAAGTGAAAATTGCCCAAAAAATTCAGCAGGAAAATAGTCCGCTGCTGGCTTCTGGGAGCCCACAGTCCATGCTACGCTCTGTGGTAGTGATGGCCTTTAAAGTGAATAAACAAGGGCAGCTGGTAAGTTGGTCGGTATACCGCACCAACGGCGATGCGCAAGCCGAACAAGTTGCATTATCCAGTCTGCAACGTGCAGCGCCTCTGCCTTTACCTCCTAGCGAACTCTTTCGAAGCGCAGGCGAAATTGAAATTGTCGAGGGCTGGCTCTTTAATGACGATGGCAAGTTCCAAATTAGAACGCTAGCGTCTCCACAGCGCTAACCACCGAGTGCGCTCGCTGTATTCCAAATGCAACAAGGGCTGTTTCTGTAAACAGCCCTTGTTGCATTTTGGCGTGTTCTCAATTGCCTCAAAGGAAACCTATTTGGGGGAGCAGGAGCACAGGGGCCGCAACAGACTTAAGACTGTGAATACCTGGCACCGCACGACCTCAAAGATGGACCCTTTGGGGTAATTGAGGACACGCCCTATCGGAAATACGCCTTATCTCATGCTTGAGGAATTTCAATTTTCACTTCCAGCACTTCCAGTTGGTCTTGCCGCTCAAGATGTACCTGAATATCTTCATTGGCAATTTTGACGTACTTTGATACTACCGCAATCAATTCACGTTGCAACTCAGGCAGGTAATTTAACCGAGGAGCTGTATCGACCCGTTCATGGGCGATAATCAGCTGCAAACGCTCTTTAGCAAGCGTTGCAGATTTCTTTTTTTCACGCAATAAAAAAGAAAGTATTGACATAGTTCTTCCTTTTTTACTTATTACCAAAAATACGCTTAAGCAAGCTTTGCTTTTCATAACCTATATACCGCATAGGCCTTTCTTCACCCAGAAAGCGCGCAATCACATCTTGATAGGCACTTGCAGCATCGGCCTCTGGAAGGCAGATAACAGGGGTGCCCTGATTAGAAGCTTGCAGCACATGGGGCGACTCTGGAATCACGCCTAGCAAATCAATGCGCAGAATTTCCTGGATATCGGCCACAGAGAGCATTTCACCTTCGTGAACCCGTTTTGGATTATAACGGGTAACCAGTAAGTGCTCTTTAATAGGCTCGCTACCTTCCTGAGCACGCCGTGTTTTGGAAGAAAGCATGCCCAAAATACGATCTGAATCTCGAACAGAAGATACCTCAGGGTTAGTCACAATCAGTGCTTCGTCTGCAAAATGCATCGCAAGCAGCGCACCTGACTCGATTCCCGCAGGAGAATCGCAGACGATATATTCAAAACCCATCGCCTTGAGCCCCTCTATGATGGCTTCAATCCCTTTTTCAGTGAGCGCATCCTTATCACGTGTTTGTGACGCAGGCAGGATATATAAGTTGCTACATTTTTTATCTTTAATGAGTGCTTGATTAAGCTGCGCCTCTCCCTGAATCACATTGATCAGGTCATACACCACGCGCCGCTCGCAACCCATAATTAAATCTAGATTGCGTAAACCCACATCAAAATCGATTACCACTGTTTTATAACCGCGAAGGGCTAAGCCAGAAGAAAAGGAGGCGCTAGTAGTCGTTTTACCAACGCCTCCTTTGCCCGACGTCACCACAATAATTTTCGCCATATTTTTCCTGTGAATTTTTGAATCTTAATTTTTTGAATATAGAAAATCGTAGGTTGGGGGCAATAAAGGAATCCAATATGCTCACCACAAGCCTTTGCGTATTTTTCCAGGACTTTTTTGCGTATTAAGGGCACCCCTACATACTAAGCGGCTCGATAATCAACTTCTCATTCACTAAGCGCACTTGCACCGATTGACCCCGTCTTTGCATCAACAAAGCGGCTTCAGCCGTTCCGTAAATACCCGCGATCGAAACCAGCTCTGCTTCTAAGCAAGAACAAAAAATACGTGCCTGCGTATTACCCGGTACGCCAGCAAGTGCCCGTCCCCGAAGCGGTGCGTAAATATATAAATTACCTTGCGCCATAATCTCTGCGCCGCAATTTACAGGGGCCAACACAATCAAATCTCCGGGCGCATAAATTTGCTGCCCAGAGCGCAATGGCTTATCCAAAATCATAGGTTGAGCAGAAGGTGCAGGCATCCTTGCAAGCGATGCAGACACCGATGCTGGAGTACGCTCTATCGCAACCGTGCTGTTACTTAATTTGGCTTGCGTAACAGTACGAGCAGTCCTAGCAACAGGTACATCACGCCGCTTACCGCGGCTTTCCTGCGCATCAAGCACAGGCAGTCCGCTTGATTTAACCCAAGCAAGCTGCGCATCCTCTGCCACCACCCCTATCGGGCACATATGCCTTTGCTTTAGCAAAGCCACCAAAGCAGGGAGAGAAATAGAAGCATTTGCATCCAAAGCACGCACATCGATGACCACTCCTTCATTTGCAAAAAATGACTGAGTTGCACCAAAACGCTGCTCAATTTCTGTATATAGAACATCTAAATCAGGGTCTCTGACCACGAAAAGAAGCGTATCAAGCGTGCCACTACGCAGCTCAAAACTACTCGTTTTCTGAAGATTCGATAGACTCGACATAGCTCCCTAGCCGAAAAAATTGGCTATTCTAACGTTCTCTTGGAAACAGGCGGCTTTTTTTGAATTCCAAGAGAATACGTAAGACTATCATTTAAGACAATTCCGATGAAAGATATAAGATATATTTTTTAGCTATTTTAATTAACACTCAAGATTGCAAGCTGCATTTATAAAACAGCGCATCTACCGCCAACCCCTTATGCTTGCTGCCTAGGCGTCACATTTCTCATTTTACTGGCCATGATTATTATTTTGTCTCCCGCCAAGTCACTGGACTTTCACACTCCGGCTCAAACACAGCGACATACTTTTCCTTCATTAATTAAAGAATCTTCCACGCTCATGGCAACTCTGCAGGCCTTATCCATTGAAGAGCTTGGAAATTTAATGGGGATCTCGGAAAAACTAGCCCAGCTAAATTGCGAGCGCCACACCCAATGGGCGCAGCAAGTAGAGAACAAACAAGGTAAACAAGCACTTTTAACTTTTTCAGGAAGAGTCTACGAAGGCATACAAGCCGCATCTTTCTGCGAAAAAGAGCTGGACTATGCACAAGAGCATGTACGCATCCTCTCAGGCCTATACGGCGTGCTCCGCCCTCTTGATTTGATTGCTGCTTATAGACTAGAGATGGGTACACATTTAAAAAATGCTCAAGGACGAGACCTCTACGCGTTCTGGGGCAAAAAACTTGCCCACACCTTAAATACCGCACTTACCACACACTCCACCCGCACCATCATCAACCTTGCATCACTGGAATACTTCAAAGCCATCCAAACTGCACACTTAGACGCACAAATCATTACTCCAGTTTTCCAAGAACACAAAAGTACAGGCTATAAAATTATTGGTGTTCAAGCAAAATATGCACGCGGTTTAATGACGCGCTTTGCCGTCACACAGGCTATTGAAAATCCAGAAGACCTAAAGCGCTTTAACGCAGAAGGCTATAGCTTTACACCAGAAGCTTCCACACCCACCACATGGATTTTCCGCCGCGATCCCCCTACACAAGCAAAATAACCCTTCTTGAGCCGCTTGTATTGAAAGTACGGTCGTTGACCTATAGAATCGCCCTTCTTGCGGGCGTCGTATAATGGCCATTACCCTAGCTTCCCAAGCTAGAGACGTGGGTTCGATTCCCATCGCCCGCTCCAGATATCGCTTTACAGACCATCTTTTTTTATTATAAACCCGAGCAGCCATAAGGTTCCTCGGTTTTTTTGTTGTCTTTTTCTATCTACTTTTTCTATTGACAGCATGGAAAATTGCGGAGATATGTCAAATTTCTTATAGAAACCCTAGATAGTTTGACAGTTTGGCATACGTATGAAATTCTGCGGTAATAAATTGGGTTGCCCCCATTCTTGCGCCGCTATTCTTGCCGCTTGAATAGAAGTAAGCAAAATATTAAACCATATATTAGCTCCCTCAAGCCACAGCATCGCCATATGATTTTCGTGATCTTTCTCGATAAAGTGTAAAATACAGCCAAGGGCGGCAGTTATGCCAGAGACCGCAATTAATGCATAATATGAATAATAATAATTGTTATCCAGTCTAGCCCACCATTGCACCGCAGGCCAAAAGCAATTTGTCGGTTGTTGCTCAATCCGTGAATGGTTTATTAATATCATACCCTGCTCAGAAGTAGGTTTCGATATTAACAATTTTGTTATTACTTTTGCCCCTTTAATATAATAACTAGAGCAGGAAAATACGTATTTAAGATCCCGTAAAACGGTAAGAAAAATATTGACAATGTGAGTAGCCAGCATCTCTTTATGATTTTCGTGATATTTTTCAACACAATGAAAAAGGAAAGTCGCTATAGACACTCCTAAGCAAAATGCTGAGAGTATGAGTGACGCATACTCTTTTTGATCCAAATCCGCATGGCTTTGAATATAAGGCTCGAAGCGGTCCATTGGCATAGAAAAACGAAATGGGAGTGTATACGCTTGTTCGATCTTGCAATTACCCACAATTATGAGCGAGTTCAAACCCTAACTGGATGTCAATAAG
>JASSUF010000064.1:0-13603 GCA_031963365.1 Mycoavidus cysteinexigens | reverse complement strand
CCGGGTGGTGTGGCAGGGGTGCAGCCTCAGAAGGCTGCCCCCTATGCCGATTTATGGGTGGGGCGCTACACTTAATGACCGGGTGCCACAGCAGCTCTGTTTCCTCAACACGATCTTCTTCTGCGCACTACCACAGCTCCCAAGTATCAAAAAAGACAACCTCTTTTTCGCAAACAGGCTACGCATCTTGGTATGGAAAAAAATTCCATGGCCGACGCACAGCCAGTGGTGCCATCTACAATATGCATGCATTGACCGCTGCACATCGCAAACTTCCATTCAATACCTATGTACGTGTTACGAATTTAGAAAATAATAAACAGGTAATTGTCCAAATTAACGACCGAGGCCCTTTTGGTATTTTTCGCCGCCGCCGTGTGATTGATCTCTCGTATGCTGCTGCGCGAGCGCTAGATATGCATGAAAAAGGTCACGTTCGCGTATTAGTGCAAGCAATTTCAGCCAAAGAGGCTCGTCGGTAAGCTCAGAAGTGGGCTTAAACCTATTTGTGGTTTTCAAGGTTTTGACCTTGTCCATTAAACCCCATTTCAATTCAAATACTCTTTCTTATAAGATAGCAGCGTTTATGGCCTCTAGAATTATAAAATTGCCATAAATTGCGCGAAATTAGATGAAATTGAAAGAAATTATCCAAATTATCATCCAGCTGTAAGCTAAATCGAAGCAGGTCAACCAAGGGCAGTCCTCCACCCAATTGCGTACCGGGATATTTCTCATAAATCTTGTACGGGGTGCGGTGTTTACCTTAATATACTGAGATGTCTTAAAATAAATAGATTGAGCGTACCCCTGCTTTTCTCAGAAATATTGCTGAGAATTCAGCTGCTGCGCAAAAATGCTCCAGTACCTCTACATTGGTAATGGCCAATCTGTCCTCTCTCCGGATGAAACGACTATGGAGTTCAGCGCTCTTCTGCTAGCACGGATGCAATTTGCATTTACAGTGTCCTTTCACATCATTTTTCCTGTTTTCTCGATTGGACTTGCAAGTTTTCTTGCGGTGCTCGAGGGGCTTTGGTTAAAAACGGGACGTGAGGTTTACCTCAATCTCTTTAAATACTGGATGAAAATCTTCGCCGTCGCGTTTGGGATGGGGGTAGTTTCAGGGCTGGTCATGTCTTACCAGTTTGGCACGAATTGGCCGGTTTTCTCCGATAAGACAGGGCCTGTGCTTGGTCCGCTTTTGGCTTATGAGGTGCTTTCAGCCTTTTTCTTAGAAGCAGGCTTTCTAGGGATCATGCTGTTTGGACTAAACCGAGTCGGCAAAAAACTGCACTTCGCGGCGACACTTGCTGTGGCTATCGGCACCTTCGCATCGGCTTTTTGGATTTTGTCCGCAAATAGTTGGATGCAGACTCCTCAAGGCCATGCAATCAACGCTGTTGGCCAGTTTGTACCTGAAAATTGGTGGGCCATTATCTTCAATCCATCCTTCCCCTATCGCTTGGCGCATATGTTGCTTGCAGCCTATTTGACAACAGGGTTGGTTGTTGCCGCCGTAGGCGCTTGGCATTTGTTGCGCGGTCATGCGAATGAAGGTGTGCGCAAGATGTTTATCATGGCTATCGGGATGATTTTAGTTGCAGCACCCCTGCAAATCTTCATTGGTGATGCGCATGGACTCAATACACTCAAATACCAACCTGTCAAAGTCATGGCTATGGAAGGCCATTTCGATAGCCATCCAAATGGCGCACCACTAGTCCTGTTTGGTTTGCCTGATCAGGAGTCTGCGACGGTGCATGGCGCAATCAAGATTCCGAAATTAGGCTCTGTAATCCTAAAACATGATCCGAATGCACCACTTGCTGGACTCGATACCATCGACCGTGCAAATTGGCCGCCTGTTGCAATTATTTTCTGGTCATTCCGCATTATGGTTGGGCTCGGCATGGCTATGCTCTTACTCGGATTGTGGGGCCTGTACGCTAGAGTGAAAAAGCAGCTGTATAAAGCAACATGGCTGCATCGTTTTGCTTTGCTAATGGGACCAATGGGTTTTGTATCCGTACTAGCAGGTTGGATTACCACAGAGGTTGGTCGGCAGCCTTGGACCGTATATGGTTTATTGAAGACAGCAGATAGTGCTGCTTTACTAGCTGCGCCTGCAGTTGCTATTTCGTTGGCGGCTTTTGCTCTAGTGTATTTTGCTGTATTTGGTGCGGGTGCCTTTTATATTCTCCGACTAATGGGCCACGTACCCCATCATGGTGAACCAGGAATCTCTGGCGGCCCAATCCGTGCTGCAGGTATTACTCCTGCACCCTCAGTAGAATTAAATCGCGTGGAAGGGAATGACCATGACCGTTGACTTAAGTGTAATTTGGGCAGGAATTCTTGCTATAGCCGTCTTTGCCTATATCGTTATGGATGGGTTTGATCTGGGCGTGGGCATTTTATTTCCGTTTTTCCAGAGCGGTGAGCATCGTGACAAGGCGATGAATTCAATTGCACCCGTATGGGATGGTAATGAGACATGGTTAATTCTCGGTGGTGGGGGCTTATTTGCTGCTTTCCCACTGGCCTATGCGGTGTTGATGTCCGCACTTTATATCCCCATCATCGCTATGCTGTTGGGCCTGGTTTTTCGGGGTGTTGCCTTTGAATACCGTTGGCGCACAGTGCAGGGTAGACCATTGTGGGACTTTGCTTTTTTTGGTGGATCACTGCTCGCCGCTTTTACGCAAGGCATAACACTTGGGGCTATCCTACAAGGGGTTGAAGTTTCTGGTCGCGCCTATAGCGGAGGCACATGGGATTGGTTGAGTCCTTTCAGTCTCTTGACCGGAGCTTCTGTTGTAGCGGGCTATGCGCTGCTCGGTGCGACCTGGCTTAATATGAAAACAGAGCATCATCTTCAGGCCAAAGCGCGTCGCCTCGCTTGGATATGTGGAGTCGCTACGCTTGCAGCTATCATCCTGGTTAGCATTGCCACTCCATTTCTTAAAATTCAATACGCTACCCGTTGGTTTAGCTGGCCTGGCGTATTAGTGGCCGCTCAGATCCCTCTTCTAGTTAGCATCGTCGCCTTTGCCTTTTTCAGGACCATGCGTCGGGGGCGTGAGGTGTGGCCATTTCTACTGTCTTTGGCGCTCTTTGGCCTCACGTTTATAGGCTTATGCATCAGCGTATTTCCCTATGTGGTGCCCAATAAAATTACCCTCTGGGAAGCCGCAACGGCGGCATCTAGCCAATCGTTTATGCTAGTTGGTGCATTGCTATTAGTTCCGATCATTATCGGATACACCTCCTACGCCTATTGGGTATTCCGAGGGAAAGTTACAGACGACGGATATCACTGATGCACTCTAAATATCCATCACGTATGCGCCGTCTCCTGTGGTTTATAGGCCTTTGGGCTGCAGGAGTCGGAACGCTGAGCGTCGTAGCATTCTTGCTACGAAGTGTGATCAAAGCTATCAGTGGTTAATCCACTGAGTGAAAAAAGGTGGGGCGCAAGGTCCCACCCATTTTCAGCAGGCCATTCTCCTCCTCGAATGGTCGCCATCCTCCTCCTCGAATGGTCGCCATCCTCCTCAAATCGCTAATCAAGCGAATAGATCATGCACTATCCAATCATGCTGTGTGATTGCATGTAATTCTTTAAAAATACTTTCCACTCGATCCTATTTCAACCCTATCTATCCGTTATTTAACGCATGGCGTAAACATTTAGGGCAGTGTTGTAATGCACGTCTTAAAGTTATTTTGAATAGGAATCTCCCTGCTTTTAATTCAGCATGGCTTTAACCTAAACAGAATATTAAATTCCCAATGCAATATGGGATTGACGAGCACCCCAGTGCAAATTGAAACGCTTGCTCGATATTACTGGGCAGGATTCAATGGTTACGACATCTATCCAACGAGGATAAAAATGACAAAATATCGAGTATTTGCCTGTCTCGCATTATGGTGCGCAAGCCTTTTAGTTACCCCTTTCTTTGCCACTAACACAGTAGCTGCTACATCGTCGATTATTAAAGTAACGCCCCGCTCGGCATGGGTTCACTGGCTGCCGAATAAATTGCCTGCAGCTGGCTATTTGACGCTTCAAAATCCAACCTCCCGCGCTATTACAGTGGTTTCCGCTTCTAGTCCAGATTACGACCTAGTAACATTTCAGCGAAATGTTGTAGAGGGGAACACGACTAGAATAGTGAAGGTTAATAATCTCGTTATCCCTGCAAACAGCCAGGTGGCCCTCACCAGAGGCGGTTATCACCTCTCGTTTGAGCGTCCCACCCGCGCTATTGCTCTTGGTGACAATATCCGTGTGGTATTGCTTTTCTCAACAGGTGAGTCCGTAGAAGTTAGATTGCCAGTGCGTACCTCCGCAGAACTGTATTAATATAGGCTGCGCGCAGTATCTGCCCGCGCTGCACTTACTTCTAAATATAAGTAAGTGCAGCGCGGGCTTTCTTTTTCACTAGCAATTGAGCGATTCCATTTCGCTATTTTTGGCATGCCCTCTTCTTTTTCTGCAGTCGATATTTTTAATGCATCTGGCGTATTCGCACCACCCCTGTCAGATAGCTTTGTATCGCTTGGCCCTGAGTTTTATACAAGAGTGCCAACCACGCCAGTTCCTAATCCTTACTTAGTAGGCTTCTCAGAAGATGTCGTGGCATTACTAGGTTTTAGTGCACACATTGTGCAGGATCGTGCTTTTATCGAATGGTTTGCCGGCAATGCTCTGTTTGATGCCCCTGAAAACATGCCATTCGCAACAGTATATTCAGGCCATCAATTCGGTAGCTGGGCTGGCCAACTGGGGGACGGTCGCGCGCTGACCTTTGGTGAAATTCAGCATGATCAAAACCGCTATGAGGTCCAGTTAAAAGGTGCAGGACCTACGCCCTATTCAAGAATGGGCGATGGGCGCGCAGTACTGCGTTCTTCTATCCGTGAATTTTTATGTTCAGAGGCAATGCACTACCTTGGCGTGCCTACTACCCGCGCATTGTGTGTGATGGGTTCCGATTTACCCGTGCGCCGTGAGCAGATTGAAACAGCGGCCATTACCACACGCATTGCCCCCAGTTTTGTGCGCTTTGGCCATTTCGAACATTTTTATGCACTGGATCGCTATGACCTGATAGAGCAACTCGCTCAACATATTATTACGCGTCATTATCCTCAGTGCGCCAATACCGATAGGCCTTATCTAACATTATTTCAAGAAGTAACGCGATGCACAGCAGACCTAATCGCACAATGGCAGGCAATAGGCTTTTGTCATGGCGTGATGAATACCGATAATATGTCTATTCTGGGCTTAACTATAGATTACGGCCCTTATGGTTTTATGGATGGTTTTAACTTTGATCATATCTGCAATCATTCAGATATAACGGGTCGCTATGCCTATAAAAAGCAGCCAGATATCGCTTATTGGAATCTATTGTGTCTAGCACAAGCGCTATTTCCAATAATTAAGCTTGAAGTTCAGCGTACTAGCAGCAAGCAAAATGCAGTTGAAGAAATAGGCGCTATTATTAATACATTCAAGCCTCGCTTCATGCAAATATTTAGAGCTAGGGTGCGTGCCAAATTGGGCTTAATGCATGAGCGTGAGGACGATGCAAAGCTAATCGACCAATTGCTTAACACCATGCATGAAAACCGTGCAGACTTTAGCTTAACGTTTCGTCGATTGGCTCTTGTGTCTCAACACGACACAAGAGGCGATGCAGACGTGAGCGCTCTTTTTACTATTGATTGCGCAGCGTTTCATACTTGGTTGCAAGCCTACCGTGCTCGCTTAGTCTATGAAGACCTTGACGATACCGAACGCGCCAGCGCCATGAACCGCGTGAACCCACAATATATTTTGCGCAATCATCTAGCTGAACAAGCCATAGAGCTTGCTAAAGAAAAAGATTTCTCTGAAGTAGAGCGGTTGCTTAAGGTGCTACGCTGCCCATTTGATGCTTCGCCAGAATATGAAGCGTACGCACAACTACCTCCCACCTGGGCAGCTTCGCTCCAAGTGAGTTGCTCTTCATAAACTGGGACTATGCCACGGGGTGTAAAAACAATCTAAAATTCGACTATTTTTTTATTTTTATTAAGCGCTTTATATTTATTTTGAAGATCAAAACTCAGAATCATATCTTCTATTGAAGTTTCTGGTAATACATCGCGCATTCTAGAAGCGCCTTCATCACAAATAGTATTTTGATGTAAATATAATCTTTTAAGGTCGTTTTTTAAAATTTTGATTATATATTGAAGCCCTGCGCTACTAATATAGTTTTCTGATAACGATAATTCTTCCAGACCCTTTGGTAGGCTATTTAAAAAATACTCGAGTCCTTCATCACTAATTTCATTTTCATCTATATGTAAGTATTTTAAATTTGTTGGTAATTTTTCTAAGGGCTCTATATATGCAGCCCCGCTAATGTGATTCACGGATAAATCTAGTCTTTCAAGTGTATCTGGGAGCGATTTTGCCAAATTAAGAAAACCTTCATCAGTTATATCAGCGCCTCTTAAAGTTAATTCAGATAGGCGCATATTTTTTAAATTCTGGGATAAATATTTTACGCCTATATCTCTAATTTCATTATCCTCTAAAGTAAATTTAGAAATATTTTTATTTAAGTATGGAGCGAGCTTTGAGATATGTAAATCGGTTATTCTATTTTCTTCGAGAAGCAAAGTCATTTCGCTTAATGCAAGATTCTGCTGTAGAATTTTTTTAAGCATAAAAATAAGTACGGAGGGGCTATTTTTAAATGCCCTACATATACATATATCTAAACTTTGCAGATTCCTTTTCTCCGCTATCACATCCAATATAATAAGAAATTTTTTCAATGTACTTTTATCATATGACTCATCAGAAAAGCTAAATTCTATATGCTGTATGTTTTTTAATGCATTATGTATATTATCTCGGATGTGCGCTGATTTTAAGAGATTTGTATTATTTGCGATCTCATGGATTCTCCTCGAACTCTGTTTCATTTGTGCGCCAACCCAATTGGATTTTGCATGGGTGTTAGATCTATCCAATAATGAATATATAATTGGAGGAAATTTTTTGCTAACCTGCATGAGTGCTATCAATTGTTGTGAAATAAATAGATTCTGCTGCTCTATATGCTGCTGCACTAAAACTTCTTTTAATAAGGTAGATGTAATAACTAGCGGATGCATTAATGGTTGCTGAGCATCTGTGTGTTCATTGAATGCATTTGGAGTAGACAGGAACTCAAAAATTATGGACAGTACTTCTGGCGGCAGATTAGAGAAAATATCTTTATTTTCTAATCTATTTTGTGGCGGTGTATTGAAAATTGCAGGAGTATAGGAAGAGGTCGGGTTAATATGCATAATTTATTTCTTGTAGTGTTTTTTAAAAAATTATTCTAGTGGGGTGTTGCTTTCTATACGCAACATCCTGCTAGATTTTCGTTGAATGCTTCTCGTAATATTTGATGAGAAGATGATTGCCTAGGAAATTTATTAACTGATGTTACGCACGTTATAGAACGGCGAATTGTTGATAGCACGGTAGGTTGGTGGTGAGGTACGAACCCCAACATGCAGGCCACTGTGTCCAGCGGGACCAGCTTACAAACTCTCAAAAACAAAGATTAAAAGTCAGCGGTGCGCATGTTGGGGTTCGTACCTCACCACCAACCTACCGTCCTTTGCTTTTTTTGTGGTTGGTGGAGTGTGGTGAATCCTTTTTATATAGCCATTGTTACCCATTTTTCCAGAAAATTTTGATAAAGGGCTTCAACGCAGAAAAAGCAACGTTAACACCCCATTTTTAATGATTTTTTGATCATTTTGCTGGAGCTGTGGAGGTATTGTTTAAAGGTGTTGCACTTATTGAAGTGCCGGAAATAGGGTGGGTACTTACCGTGCTTGCACTGGAAGTACTTGGCGCTAAGTGTACATTTGTCGAAGCGGGAGTAGTTATAGCTGCAGGCGCAGAAGTGGTCTCGCCAATGGTATCGATGGGAGGGGCGAGGTCTTTTTTCTGTTTGGGCGTGATGTATTCAAATACCTTAACCACTTGTACTACGCCAGGTAAACGGCTGGTTATATCCGCAGCTTGGGCTGCTTCTTCAGGCGTAACTAAGCCCATTAAGTAGACATTGCCGCGCTCTGTGACGACTTTAAAGTAGTTGGTCGATAGATTTTTGGCCTGTATTAGAGCGGTTTTAACTTTTGCTGTGAGGTAAGAGTCGTTTGAACGCGACATTAAATCACTGGCTTTTTGGATTTTCAGCTCATTGACTACGCCTTGTATATTGGCTACTGTGCGTATGGCTGCTAAGGTTTTTTGTTGCGTTGCTTCATCAGGCACTTCACCTGTTAATAAAACGCGCCGGTTAAATACAGTGACATTGACGTGCGCGCCTTCTTTGAGCGTGTTTGCTAATTTTGTAGCCGCTTTAATTTGAATTTCACGGTCTTCTGTTTGCGTGCCGATAGTGCGACGTTGGCTCGCCATGATGGTTCCACCACCTGCTGCGCCTAGTAAGACGAGGGGGCAGCCTTGTAATAAAGTTGCTGCGCTGAGTAATGAAATACCCAAAAGTACGGTTTTTTTGCGGGATGAAACCAGCATGAGCCAATTCTCCTGTGAGAGGTGAGTTGCGATTTTTATAAAGAAGGGCATTGCACATGCGTAGCGACGCTGTGTACCTGCATGACATCAGTTAGTTAAAGATTATTTTGCTCGTATCTAAAATATCCATGAGTGCCTTACGCCTCACCGAGCAACATGGCATCAATACCATCGCATAAGCAATGCAGAGTCAATAAATGGATTTCTTGGATGCGCGAGGTTCGCTCTGCTGGAACGCATAGTGCAATATCGTGAGGCGCCAAGCATTGGAGCAATGGGCCTCCCCCTTTTCCTGTTAGTGCAAGCACACGCATTTCACGTTCATGCGCGGCTTCGATAGCCGCTAATACGTTGGCAGAGTGGCCTGAAGTGGAAATGGCAAGAAGAACATCGCCTGCTTGCCCTAAGCCACGTACTTGGCGTGCAAAAATTTGAGTGAAGTCATAGTCATTTGCAACGGCAGTTAGGATCGAAGAGTCGGTCGTTAACGCCAGTGCAGCAAGGCTAGGGCGTTCTTGTTCAAATCGGCCAATAAGTTCTGCGGCGAAATGCTGCGCATCTGCTGCTGAACCGCCATTGCCGCACACTAGTACTTTGCCGTTATTTGCCAGTGTTAAAAACAACATTTCGATAGCTGCTGCAATCGGCTCTGCAAGGGTTTGCTGTGCGAGCAGATGAAGCTCTGCGCTTTCTTGAAAATGTTGCTCAACGCGGCTACGCATTCCCATGTCTATTTTCCAAAAACATTAAAAAAGCGATCATTGCGGATCGCCCTGAAGACCTATCTAGTACAAACGAAAAAAGAGATTAGCTTAACTCGATATCTTTTGGAAATCTTTGAGCTGATTCTTTAAAACAAATTCATATACTGTATTGCTGTGCATGGAGCACATCGACTAGCCAAATAATATTCGAGCCCTCGAAGGCTAGCACATCAAAACGGCAGCGGGGTAGCGGGCCTGGCCATCTTGTTAGATATCCTTGCGCGGCGCGGTGTATTCGAGCCTTTTTAGTGGCCGTGATACTAGCTTGCGCCCCTCCAAACCTGGTAGGCCGGGATCTCGCTCGCACCTCTACAAAAACTAACGTGCCTTTAGCATCGCGCATGATGAGATCAATTTCTCCATACCGATAACGCACATTACGTTCAAGTACATGTAAACCTTGCTGCTGTAAATAGCGCTCAGCATGCTTTTCAAAGGCCGCGCCCACACGTCTAGACATAGTATTCTCTCGCGTATCTGAACTAATAGCGGTATCTATGTTGTATAGCGCGCTTTATAGTTCGCCAAGATGGATGTATCCGGTATTTACCCCGTGCTTAATCTCTTATATTTACTTTGACTGGCTCCATGAATAACGTTTCACATAGTCTGCCCACACTGGCCGAAACTCAGATATATCCTGCTGGAGCGCTATTTATCGTTGCAATGCCGATTGGAAATGCTGCGGACATTACGCTGCGCGCACTGCATGTGCTTGCTCTAGTAGATGTGATCGCGGCAGAAGACACCCGGCATAGCGCTCCTTTACTAAAACGTTATGGTATTGATAAACCGCTTTTTGCAGCCCACCAACATAATGAACAGGAAGTTGCGCAGCGTGTGATTACGCATTTGCAGCGGGGTGAGCGTGTTGCCTATATCTCTGATGCAGGCACCCCTGGCTTCTCTGATCCGGGCGCTACATTAGTAGAAGCGGTGCGCGCATCAGGAGCAGAAATTGTGCCTATTCCCGGATGCAATGCATTAGCTACAGCGCTGAGTGTTGCTGGAGAAGGAGTAAGCACCTTCACCTTTTTAGGCTTTTTGCCCTCTAAGCCGAAATTGCGGGCTGAAGCACTGCACATCCTAGTGCATCACCCATACGCGCTAGCGTTATACGAAGCACCTCATCGCATTCAAAGCACACTTACCGACTGCATCCAAGCCTTCGGAGGAGATCGACGTTTATTTATAGCGCGCGAACTGAGTAAATTACACGAAACGCTGTATCAAGGCACCCTAGCCGAAGGGCTGATCTGGCTAGAGAGCAGTGCTCAAAATATGCGCGGAGAATTTGTATTATTTATACACGGGGCCGCACCCACCGAACCTCTAGCGTTGGAACAGACTCAGCACGATGCTTGTTTGCGCATTCTGCTAGGCGAACTTTCTGTTAGCGCTACAGCCAGAGCAGCCGCTGCTTTAACAGGTGCTTCACGCACGGTGTTATATGAACGGGCACTTATTCTTAAACAGCAGCTGGGCTTTGAAAAAGGGTGCTAATTTCTGTTTATGCAATTTACACGTACACGCTTGGCTACTATGGGGTTATTTTTTATCTTTGGTTTTATAAGTGCCTCTTGGGGTATCCATATTCCAACGGTAAAAGAAAAATTCAATTTAAATGCAGCCCAACTTTCTATAGTGTTTTTTGCCGTGGCCATAGGTTCTATCACCGCGCTGACTTACCTTGGAGGTTGGATAGCGCGGGTGGGGAATCGTACAGCCTGCACCGTAGGAGGAGTCATAACATGCGCCAGCGCGGGAGGAATCCTGCTAGCCCCCTCTTTCATCACGCTTATTGTGTTATTGGCCCTGTTTGGAATTGGAGTTGCTACGCTTGACGTAAGCATTAATGCCCAAAGTAATGTACTGGAAGAGGCACGAGGAAAGCCTGTTATATCCTCCATGCACTGCTTACACAGTATAGGCGGCTTTGCTGGCGCCACAGGGGGAGGGATGGTCTTAGCGCACGGCATAAACCCTTCCATGCACTTTATCAGCGTTGCGCTAGCAGGCTTGATGATCGTTTTCTTGTGTCGTCCTGCACTCACAGGTAAGCAACTAGGCACTTATGATGACTCCAAAAAACTAGAAATGGCGAATATAAAGACCGCAGGTAATGGGTATAAACACGTTAGCGTTTGGAAGCTTGGAGGAATCACATTTCTCGCATTGCTTATGGAAAGCGCCATATATGATTGGATTGTCGTATATATGCGCGAAAATGTTCAAGCAGGACCTGCTTTAAGTAGTGGCGGATATGCAGCCTATCTGGCGGGCGTGGCTAGCGGCCGTTTTTTAGGAGATGCTTGGCGAGCACGCATAGGGAGCACGTCACTTTTTGCGGTGAGCGGATGGGTCGCCTGCATCGCTTTTGCAGCCGGTTTACTCTTTGTTTCCCCAAGCCTAACGCTGATTAGCTTTGCTATAGCAGGTCTAGGCTTTGCAAATATCTATCCTATTTTGCTCCTAACTGCAGCGCGCATAAAAGGAATCCACGCCGCCCAAGGTATAGCATCTGTAGCCCGGGTAGGCTATGCAGGGCTCCTCATCGGGCCAGTAGTCATCGGGGGCGTTGCACAAATAAGCTCCCTGCCTGTAGGCCTTGCACTTATCCCTTTATGCGCAGCTTTCATCGCCTTCATCGGACCACGTACGATAAGGAATATCTTGAAATAGTAATCTGCTGACCCAATAAAGAGAGGTGCGAGTAGCATTTTCTCCAATTTAATAGGGTGCTGTGCACTATTTTGAAAATTTCCATTTGTTAATCAATGATTTTATAAGTATGTTTTAGGCCTATTCAGTGATAAACAAGATGCATTGATCTATTTGTTATCAGTAAATAGTTTATAATCTTCATTAAATCTATTAATGGTTGCTAAATATATAATATGATTTTGTATGGAATTTTCTTTTTTTATTTTGTTAATAAGTATATCAAGTAGTTTTTCGAACTTATTCAGTGATTTTTTATACGCTTCTACTTGTTGATTTTTGCTATTTTTTCTTGATTCTATATATTCTCTTAAGTTTTTTTCTATCCGTATTGATTGTTTGTCTGCGTCATTTATTTCAGACAATAAAGATCTTAAGTTGTATTTTGGGTGTTCGCTTTTTTCAGAATTAAAATCTATAGCCAATTGTATTGAGCTTTGTACAGATGGGTTGGATTTTTTTAATTTGTAATTGCTTTGAGTCTTGAGTTTAGTGATCTTTTTGTGTTTAAGATCGGTTGTTATTTTGCTTTTTGGAATAAGGTCTTCAATAGGGCAGTTATCCATATTATACAAAGGAGCTACGCTGTTATTTTTTGGTGATGCTTTTTTATTTTTTACGTATGTATATATTTTTTGTATAAACATTATTTTCTCAGTGTTCTTTGTAGGAGGGTATATATAAATCCTATAAAAGAAAATAATAATTTATTGTATAAATGAAAAATTTTGTTGCGCAGAACGAAATAATTTTCTACGTATAGTCCTAAAGCTGAGGTGTGGTCAAAAGTGATCCTATCCCCAACAGTCAGATTGGTGCCCAACTGTTGGGGACTGTTCAAAAATGCTAACGCAATTAGCGTGCCGAACTTAGCCTATCTGCCTGGTAGCGTTTTACAGAATGGCGCGTTACTAGGCGGTGCAGAAAGGGGGTAAACCGTATCAGGAAATACATATACAGGGGTGGTGGCGACAAACCCATCCTTAAAATGTGCTTCTACGAATACAGCCTGCCAACCTGCTGCTGGCTTCTTGAGGGAAACGTTAACACTTCTATTTTTATTTAACTCAAGAGGAGTTGCGACGTAATGAATGCCACATGCATGGCGAAAATCACGCGCGACAGGATTAAGGGCAGTCCACTGTATAAGCTGCACGGGAGGCTCAGAAAATTCTACTGACAATTGAGCATCTTCCCCATTCTGCACAAGTGTATTAGTAAGCTTTGGCAAGGGGTGTGACTGCTGTAGGCGATTGATAAAAGGAATGAGTGCCTGCTCAGTATATTGCTTAATTCCGAAGTGACCTGAGTTCGGTGCAGCCCGCAGCGCTGTGGCGCCAGGGAGTTTGTCTAAATATAAGCGTGCATTATCAGGAACGAAAAAATCATCGCTGCTTGCGTTTACAATATATTTTGGAATGGCCAATCTGTTTGCGTAAGCGCTATCGAGATCTTGCAATTACCCACAATTATGAGCGAGTTCAAACCCTAACTGGATGTCAAT
>JASSUF010000063.1:0-13843 GCA_031963365.1 Mycoavidus cysteinexigens | reverse complement strand
TTACGGGAGGACTTGCACCTCCAAGATTGCGCCCATGCTGGGCGCACCCATAAAATCAACGCTGCGCCTATCAGCGCGCACAGCGCAGCCGCCATATCGACCAAAGTGACGCGCTCACGTAAAAGCCAATAAGCAAAAAATGCTGTCCACACAGGTGACAGATAAAACAACAGCAGTACCCGTATTACTTCGCCATGAATCATGCCCCATATAATGCTTATGTTACTCATCCCAGCGGTTACCCCTAAGATTGGCAACAACCAATATGAACTTCCTTTAGGTGCGGCTTGCGTCAATATAATTCGCCATGACTCCAGCAACGGCTGGCAAAATGCAATTAGCGCAAAACAACATGCCACCAGCCCAATAAGCGCCACAGCTAAAGCACCTGATAAAC
Source organism: Mycoavidus cysteinexigens (assembly GCA_031963365.1). Lineage (GTDB taxonomy): Bacteria > Pseudomonadota > Gammaproteobacteria > Burkholderiales > Burkholderiaceae > JASSUD01. The sequence continues at coordinate 13,446 of JASSUF010000063.1, read as the reverse complement.
CCAACGCAGCTAATTGGCGTAAGGGATACCAAATCACACCCCAAATCGATGCGCCAGCAATCAAAGCAAAAGCTGGCCACTGTGCCTGACGATTTAAAAATAAAGCAGCAAAAAATTTTGCTGCTTCTTGCGTACCGTATTGCTTAACTCTCATATTTCACCTTTATTGCACCTTGGGAATCTTGTGACGGATGCAATCTTCAACGCCCAGACAAATAAGATAGCGCTACTCATAAGCATGTCCTTTAAAGCGTCGACCACTGTAGTTTTGTCTTTCGCATTTTCATCCATTTTTACCTCTTGCGCGCAACGAATTAAGTGAAATCTTATCAGTAGTAATACTGATTTTAACTGCAAATAGATTGACAAACAAACTTGCAGAGTTAATTATTTCAGCAATTACTTACAATGCATCGAAATCTTATAGCTATTCAGAAGATAGAAAAACAAGATTTATATGTAATAAATAAGAACAGAGTTTTTGGCATGCTCTGTATTTTAAATTTTCCTATTAACCCTCCTTAGTATTCCTCGACATAATAAAAAACTGCATTCTCGAGAGGTGGGCCTATTAATTTTTTTAAAGAAAAAGAGAGATGAAGAGAAAATGCAGCGAAGGCATAAAAAGCACGTTTTTGATCGCTCTATCTTAGAGCAATCAGAAGCGCTTACTAAATTGGATAATTGGCGCGCTCCAATTGGATTAATGCTTGATTATCTGGTTATTGCGGCTGCGATAAGTGCAACGCTTTATGCAGGATGGATAGTCTATCCGCTTGCCGTGCTTGTCATTGGCTAACGGCAACGCGCTTTAGCAACCATATTACATGAAGCATCTCATAGCACCTTAACCGCTCATAGACGATTTTCTTGAATTCTAGCAACCTTTTTCAGTGGCTATTTAGTCGAGTCGCCCGAGGGAGCTTCCCCCTCGGGCGACTCGACTATTTATGGATTTATTTTATTTAATTATGAAAACTTAGCAAGCAATACTCTTTCCATAAAAGAGATCATTTCATAATAGGAAAACGGAAACGTTATAGTGAAATAAGAAAAAATTTCTTTTCAAAAGACAACTTATGGTTTTTTTAAAATTTAAATATAAAATTTAGAGGTGATTTAATGAAAGCGAATAGTTTAGTTAATTCACATAATGAGTGGGATGAATTAGAAGAAATCATTGTTGGTAGTGCTCGACTTGCCAGGGTGCCAGAAAAAGACAAAGGAATGACGGCAGCTTCAGTTGGCGGCGGTTATGATTATTTTGACCCTGATATTTCAGGAACCTTTCCTGATCATATCTTGGAGGAAACTGAGGAAGATATCGAGAATTTTGCTTCTGAATTAAAAAAACTTGGTATTAAAGTCAGGCGACCAGAAGATATTTCTATCGATAATTTTTCTACCCCTGACTGGCATTGCGATTCTTTTTTTCCATATTGCCCGAGAGATGTTTTATTGACAGTGGGACATTCAATTATTGAAACACCTAATTTGTTTAGATCCAGATATTTTGAGACTATTGCTTATAAAGAGACTTTGATTGAATTTATGCAATCGGGAGCCCGCTGGATTTCCGCCCCTAAACCCAGGTTGCTAGACCATGGATACAACGTACACGACAAGACGCAGCTGAGTCTAAATAATCATGAGCCAGTATTTGATGCTGCCAATGTGATCCGTGCGGGTCGCGACTTGTTTTATTTAGTATCTGATTCCGGTAATAGGCTCGGTATGCAGTGGCTACAAAATGCCGTAGGCCATGACTACACTGTTCACGAGCTATCGTCGAATATCTATTCTTCTGTGCATATTGACTCGACTCTTGCTTTTCTACGCCCTGGCCTGTTGTTGGCTAATCCAGCACGTGTCAATGAAGATAACCTGCCCGATATATTGAAGAAATGGGAAATTATTTATGCGCCGAAGATGGCGGAATACAGTTATTCGGACCTTAAGCCATCATCTTCAAAATGGTTGGGGATGAACTTGCTAATGCTTTCGCCTACCCTTGCTGTGGTGGATAAGCATCAAACAGAACTCATTAAATTGCTAGAAAATCATGGGATCGATGTACTATCTATCTTGTTGCGCCACGGGCGGACATTAGGTGGAGGCTTTCATTGTATAACCCTAGATGTACGTAGAAAGGGGAGCTTGGAAAGCTACTTCTGATCGCCGCAACCCTTTACCATGTGACACACCTCTTGGAGATAGTCTACATGGCTGCCAGGCGTAAGTACGCATATAAAGCCGTACTTGCATCTGATTATAGTCATATTTAAGGCTTGTTGGATTAGCTGCAGAATATGCCAACCCACTATTGTCCGCATGAAAGCAGATGGCAAACTCGGCCGAAATTGGCTCAAAGGCGCGCTAGGCGATGCCATCCATGCTGTGCTTTATGGGGCTGGCCATGACTTACGCATGATCCTCAGAAAGTTTCAGCTTTTATCCCTTTTTATTTTGCTTATTTTGCACTCCGCTATCGTCTGCTCCTCTTCTCCTCTTCTTCTATTTCTCTCTGAATCTTGAAAAAAGAATTGTTCAGGGCTGACTATTTAATTTTTTCTGTTTTTTCTGCATATAAAACTTCGCATGTTAAATGCCATCATGGTCAGTTCGGCGATAAAGAACTAAATTCAGATTATAAATCTATGCTTAAAAAAGGTATATATTGCCTAAATAATGAAGGTGAATTTATTAAAGAGGTAATAATAAAGCCTGCTTTTCTATGGAGTATGCCAAGTTTCTTACTTTACCTCATTATAGGCTCGTACATTTTGCAATGGTGACCAGTACATAGGTAATGCTACAAAATGTACCGTACAGATCTACTTGACGAGGACTGATTTTTTCCGCGCTGTTCCCAACAGCGGACAAATTGGGTAGACCTGTCTCATACGAGTTTCTGATTTGATTGCGGTTAATCCATAAGCATCCCAGATTTAAAAAACTTTGAACAGGTTCTAAGAAAAGAAATTGGGCATATTTAAATCAAGGTGGGCCATGCACGATGAAGAACATCGTCCTTTTCTCAGACGCCACAGGTTATGGTTCTCGCAATAGAGATAAAACCAACGTTTGGCGTCTATTCCAAGCGCTTGATCAAACGAAAGCAAACCAACTTGCTATGTATAACGATGGTATTGGGGTGTCTTTCAACAAATACCTCGCTGCTATTAACAGCGCCTTTGGATTTGGGCTTAAACGGAATGTAATTGATCTGTATAAATTTGTATGCCGCAACTATGAAAAAGGGGATCATATATATGGGTTTGGATTTAGCCGCGGCGCTTTCACTATCCGTATCGTTATTGATCTCATTGCAACAGAAGGATTGATTCCTTTTCGCTCAGGTGAAGAACTCCACCGCTATGCGGCAGCTGCATATAGACAATATCGTTCCAAAAAATTTACTACATGGAGCCCCCTTACCTTTGTTATGCGAGGCTTACGCGATGCGTTACTTGCTATTAAAGACTGGATTAAGGGTTATGAACCCTACTGTAAAATCGCAGAGCAAACAAAGGCCATAGGTCGAGCAGAAATCCCCATCAAGTTTCTTGGCCTCTGGGATACCGTAGAAGCATATGGAATGCCAATTCAAGAATTAAAACGAGGCATTGGTTGGGTAATTTGGCCCATGCTATCTGACGACTTTATCCTCTCACCCCTGGTTCAGCGGGCGTGTCATGCCCTTTCCTTAGATGATGAACGTGCGACCTTCCATCCCATTTTATGGGATGAAGTGGCTGAGGCTCGCATGGTTGCAAATCACCAGGTTCTTGCTGGTCGCCTCACACAGGTATGGTTTGCCGGAGCGCATAGCAATGTAGGCGGTGGATATCCAGAAGATCAACTTTCTTTGGTATCACTCGATTGGATAATGACACAGGCCAGGGATAATGGTCTCATCCTTAATGAGAAAGCCATTGCCCAAATCAGAGCCATGAAATCCCCCTATGCGCGTTTATATGATTCGCGTGCGGGTTTCGCTTCTTATTACCGTTATTCTCCCCGCCGAATACCTATTAAACGGGAGCAAGAAGGGGCTCCTATTTTTCCTATTATTCATGGCAGCGCAGTAATGCGTATGGTGTATGGCTCGGACAGCTATGCGCCGATATCGCTACCACACGAGTTTTGGGTGTTGGCGCCAGATGGAGAACTCCTCCCCATGGAGAGCACTCCCTCATCGCTAAAAATAGATGTAACTAAGAAATTAGCTTTTGATACTCCGCCTCCGACCAAAATGAAGCGCAACATCATTGCTGAAAAAGCCCTACTAACTGCAGCGATTGAACAGCTTGCTCGGCCAAACTGGCAAGCGATCCGTTTGGTTTGGGATACCGTATTTTTGTACAGTAGGGCTAACCATTGGCCTGGCCCTATATCCTTTGTTCTGCGATTTTTTTGGGCAAACAGTACATAACTTAGTGGCAAATATTCCCTTTGTTGGGAGCTATCTCGGAACAAAATGGGAACATCAGTCTTATGGGCCTATCACTAGCATTATTAATATGTTTAGTGCCGTCCTTCCGACCTACGTCACGCCTTGGAAAAAAGCGCTCGAAAGTCATCCTCTCGAATTTGGCATAATGGCCTTGGCCATTATGGCGAGCCTTTCTATGGAAGCGGCTCTACGACTACAGATTCGCGCTCGCGCTCGACTTGTGTGGCATAAGTTTTCGCAACCGGAATATGTTCACCAGTATAAAGAGGAACCCAAAGGCAAATACAACATTGTCCTGTTTATGCTAGCTACCGCAATAGCTTTTTTGACTTTGACATGTATGTGTGGTGCCAGTTTCTCTATTAAAACAGAGTCTAGTATCCTTGTTGCGATGCTATTTCTTTTATTAGGGATACATAGCTTAGCCCATCGACCCATTTCACAATCGAAAACAACGGCGGCAATCCAAAGTACTTTCATGCTTTCAGTGGCTAGATTGCTGCGCTCTAACTGGTTACTGCGGAATATCTACAAATGGAGTTTTCAGCGTATTGTACCTATCCTATTTGCACTGCTGTTCTTAATCGTAATATGGAGCATTGGCAACCGGTTTTTATTTGATATGGTTAATGCTGGCGGGCAATTCTGCAAAGGTAGTCATCCTAGCGACATGATCAAAGTCAGCAAGAGCACCACAAGCAATGGCATCTTTCATACTGATCAAATATGCTGGGCATCTGGACTGCTACTTGAAAAAGGTCGACATTACCGCATCACATTGACGACCCCTGGTGATTGGTTCGACGGGACCTCTCATACCGATATAGCTGGATTTCCTGCTTATCGCTATAGCCACCTTCTGGCAACACCATTAAAGCGTTGGTGGCGGGAGAATTGGTTTAAACCCATTGCTCGGATTGGTGTGGTTGGCAACGATGAATATGTCTTAGATTCAAAGGATGAATTTGAGACATATAGCCATTTTTCGTGTCCTGTTGAGACTAAACAGACTAAGCAGTGCAATATGTATAACAAGATAAGCAGCGACCTTGCTGCAAAATGCATGGCTTTGTACCCCATACCGGATAACCGCAAGGTAGTGGTAAGCGAGATTAAGGCACGTACTACAGGAGAGTTATTCCTATATGTAAACGATGCTGTACTCATGTTACCTGAGAGCACCCGTTTTTTCTCCAATAATAATAGAGGCACCGCTAAAGTAACGGTCGAGCCAATGTTTGCACCGCCCCCGCATTAATGCTGGTTCCGTACTTCGCTTTGTGTGTCGAAACAACGGTCACTCCCAGCCAGTGCTGGCTAAACGGTAGGTTGGTGGTGACGAAGGAACCCCAACATGCGTACCGCTGACTTTCAATCTTTGTTTTTTGAGATTTTGTAAGCTGGTCATCAAGGATGCAGCGGCTTGCATGTTGGGGTTCCTTCGTCACCACCAACCTACCATACTCGGTTTCGAAAGAAGTCTAGTGACTATAATTTTTTGACAAAAATATATAAGGAGACCATTCAATGAAACGCATCGGTGTTGTTTTAAGTGGTTGTGGCGTTTTTGATGGAGCAGAAATACACGAATCGGTATTAACTTTACTGGCGATAAAACGTGCTGGCGCGCAAGCTATATGCTTTGCGCCAGACAAACAGCAACTTCATGTTATTAATCACGCATCTAACAAAGTCACCACAGAAAATCGCAATGTTTTGGTGGAATCTGCACGTATAGCGCGCGGTAAAATTCACCCTCTTGCTGACGCAGATCCCACTTTATTAGATGCGCTGATAGTACCTGGAGGCCTTGGTGTGGCGAAAAACTTGAGTGATTTTGCTGCAAAAGGAAGCGACTATGCAATTGATCAAGCACTCAATCAATTAGTCAGAGAAATATATAAAGCAGGAAAACCAATGGGGTTTATATGTATTGCTCCAGTGTTACTCCCTAAATTATTAGGAGATCTCACAAATCAAGCAATTCGCCTTACCATCGGCAATGATAGTAATTTAGCATCCAAAATTGAGAAGATGGGCGCGCAACATATTGTTTGCACGACCGATGCAATGGTGGTTGATAATAAAAACAGCATTGTCACTACACCAGGGTATATGCTTGAAGGTGCTTCAATAGCAGAAGTTGCTGAAGGGATTGATAAATTGGTTAAGAAAGTGCTGGAGTTAATGTGCTCAAGTGATCTCGCAAGCATTGCCGGCTAAAGGATTGGCAATTAGCTTATTCGTAGAAAGCGTGGTGGGCGTATTTAAGCCTCACCTCTGACCATTCTAAAAAAAGAGCTATTAAACTGCCCTAACTTCAGGCAATAGATCGGGGTGGCGATTGGCCTTGTCTCAGTTCCACGGACAGTTAAGGACTCCAGTTTGATTGTTTATTCTAAGAAATAGGCTATATGCCTTAAGAAACGCAAAATAAGCTATATGTGAGGACTGTATTTCTGGTCTAATTGAACAAAGCAAAATCTCATAGGAAAGCAAGCTCTAGACAAAAGCTTAACACGCCTAGTACTAGAGGCTATTTGATGAAGGAAAGCCGTATGCCCCTTAATAGTTTCGCCATCTCTTCTGCTTATCAAGCTATCACTAGCCCATTGACCAGCCGCCTATCCAACGCATCTTCTTATCCGTATTCTGCAAGTAAAAGAGCACTGCATTCAGAGATACGCAGGATTATGGAAAATGCTGCTGATGAGCCTTTATTAGAAAATACCCGTGGATTTCTGAAGCGCTGTATGGATATTTTTTCTACAGAAAATCTTACCAATTTGGCTATCGCATCCTATCCACTCATACATTTTACTGTAGGTTTTTCTAGCTTAGCGCTGCAGGTAGGATGTGGTCTCTTGAGCCTAGTAGCGCTTGCAATAACAGTAGGTCATTTTCTTTTCTATAATAGTGAAGGCATATCACCATGCTGGACGCCGCACTCCATGGAATGGGAAGAGGATGCGATCGAGTTAACAGGTATGCTCACGCCTGGATCACTATTTAGCAACTTGAATGAAGCAGGCCCCATCAAAAATACCTATGAGCCGGTATCTGTAATGGCTTAATAGAATATTTTATATCGTCCTAAAAAATATATATAACCTTACCGGCCAATAAAAAACCCGAAAATTTTTATAAATTCTCGGGTTTTTTATTGGCCGGTATCAGCGCATTTCCTACATAGACTTATATTTAATTTAATCAGAAGACGACATATAGCTTGTAGGTTGGTGGTGAGGCACGAACCCCAACATGCGCACCACAGACCTCCTGAAATCTGCCTATCTACTGATTCAGAATATTATAGAAAATTCTTATTACTCTAGTGGGGATAATCACATGGGAAAATATACCTGTATAAATCTATCATTAGATATTGCCTATATTCAGGCAAGTAGGATTTAGCACGTTCCCCATACACAAGGTAAAAAAATGTTTAGTTCGGTAGTGAATACCTGTCTCTCAATACGTAATTGGAGCATGTTTACGGAAAAAGATACGCCTTCCTCTTCCATTAATATACAACTTATCGATCTTCCTTCTGCAATAGTGGATACACCATCACATAGATCCTCAGAACAGGTGGAGCCATCGCTAACCGATGTTTCGCAAGAGAGACTCTCTGTGACAGAAGTTAGTGGGATAACATTTATATTTCTAGCGATGGTGGCATGCAAACTCAGCATGCCCAATCCTTGTTTGCAAGATCAGCCTACCTATACCAATAATTTTGCTATGGGAGGCTCTATAATCATCCATAACCTATTTATAACTGCGTTTTCCTCAATCGTTGTAACTTGCTTAGAATCCATTACACAATACTATGATGCTATGGCGCCAGAGTATCCATTTCCACCAGATTATCTAACAGCCTTGAATTATCCACCGGCCTATCAAACAAATGAGCTTGAATACGTGACCATTCATACTCCGCCCTCTTACCACGCAAGAACAGCATAAGTCCAAAACTTTGCATAGCAAAACCCCCACATAGGCAGTGCGCTTATGCGGGGGTTTTGGTGTTTCTCGATACTATTTAAGCTGGCGGAGCGGACGGGGCTCGAACCCGCGACCCTCGGCGTGACAGGCCGATATTCTATCCAGCTGAACTACCGCTCCATAATGCGTAGGTCAGTGCATCACATACTGCACCGCGACTTTTTATTTTCACACACTGCATTCAATGCAGTGCGCTAAAAATATGGCGTCCCCTAGGGGATTCGAACCCCTGTACTCACCGTGAAAGGGTGATGTCCTAACCTCTAGACGAAGGGGACTTGTAGCAAGTTCTAAGACGCGCTCTTTATTTGCTGCGTTTCCAATTGCATGAAATAGGCGGATTAAGCGAATGCTTTTTTACCAGTGCGGTTATGCGGGGGTTTTGGTGTTTCTTTATACTATGTAAGCTGGCGGAGCGGACGGGACTCGAACCCGCGACCCTCGGCGTGACAGGCCGATATTCTAACCAGCTGAACTACCGCTCCATAATGCGTAGGTCAGTGCGTCACATTACTGCATCGCGACTTTTCATCTTTACTTTTCACACACTGTATTCAATGCAGTGCGCCAAAAATATGGCGTCCCCTAGGGGATTCGAACCCCTGTACTCACCGTGAAAGGGTGATGTCCTAGGCCTCTAGACGAAGGGGACTTGTAACAAGTTCTGATATGCGCTCTTTACTCGCTGCTTTTCCAATTGCACGAAAGGGGCGGATTATAGCGAGTGCTTTTTTACTTGTGAAGCACTATTGTGCTTTTTTTGTAAAACAAAACGATTTTTCGAGAAAAACCTCAAAAAACACGCTTAGCACTGCTATAAATTTCAGCGCTATGGGTTATATCTCTGCGTCAGGCTACCCCTCCATTATTGTCACGGAGTGCGCGGCGAAGAATTTTCCCGATATTAGTTTTGGGAAGCTGCGGCAAAAATTCAATTACTTTAGGGCACTTGTAGCCAGTTAAATTTTCACGGCAAAAATTGCGCAGGTCTTTTTCTGTTAGCTGAGGATCTTTGCGGGACACGCACAGCTTCACTGCCTCGCCTGAACGAGCATCGGGTATACCCACGGCCGCTGCTTCCAAAACGCCAGGATGCCGCATCACGATATCTTCAATTTCGTTAGGGTAAACATTAAAGCCTGAGACCAAGATCATGTCTTTCTTGCGCTCAACCAATTTGATAAAGCCGCGTGCATCCATATAGCCCAGATCACCCGTTTTTAAAAAATTATCTGCGGTCATGACTTGCTGTGTTTCCGCTATATTATTCCAGTACCCCAGCATGACTTGAGGGCCACTAATACAAATTTCCCCCAGCTCACCAATTGGCACTTCTTGGCCTTCTTCATTGCGAATCGACACGTCGGTCGAAGGGATAGGCACTCCTATCGTTCCAGAAAACGTGCTGGAAACCATTGAATTGGATATGGCACAGGGGGAGGTTTCAGTAAGTCCATATCCTTCAATAATAGGTACACCAGTAGCTTCAAACCAACGGCGCGCTACAACTTCTTGAACGGCCATACCCCCACCTTGGGCAATCAATAACTTCGACAGATTGAGTTTAGAAAAATCGGGATGATTTAGCAAAGTACTGTAGATGGTATTTACGCCCGGGAACAAATGGCAGGGAGTACGATTCATTGCCTTTATAAGAGAGGCAATATCACGTGGGTTTGGAATTAAAAGACTGAGACCACCAGAGCGCAGGGTGAGGAAGCTACATACCATCAAAGAAAAAATATGGTAGAGCGGCAGCGCTGCTGCGGTCACATACTGTGTGTGTTGATCTACACGTCTTAAAATGGGCGATATCCAGGCCTCAGACTGTAGGGCATTTGCAACAATATTTCGATGCGAAAGCATCGCCCCCTTTGCTACCCCAGTAGTACCGCCTGTGTATTGCAAAAATGCAATCTCTTCAGACTGTATGGGAGTATCTACAAAGCAAACCGGTTTTCCTGATCGCGCAGTATGCGCACGGCTTTTAGCGCCCCATTCCAGCGCATCGTTAAAACGGGTGTGATTCTTAATATTCCAGACAGGTACTTTTTTTTGTATATACCGAAAAACAAAGTTGGTGATAATCCCTTTGAATCCCATCAAATCGCCAACAGACGTGATAATAGTTTTAGTAATCGCTGTTTTTGAAATGCATTTTTCCAGCACGCTTGCAAAACTATCCAAAATAACAATCGCTTCTGCACCGCTATCTCTTAGCTGATAGAGCAATTCATGCGCTGTATAAAAGGGATTCACATTCACCACCACACAGCCCAGACGCAAAACCGCAATCATAGCGACCGGCTGTTGCAGCAGATTCGGCAACATCAATGCGACTCGAGCACCTCGGCGTATACCGTTCTCTTGAAACCACACAGCCAAATCAGCAGTCAACTCATCTAGCTGCCCATAGGTAAGCGACACTCCCAGACAAGAAAAAGCAGCTCTTTCCCGATACTTTTGAAAACTTTCTTCCAGCATATCCACAATACAGGTGTACTGCGAAGGATTGATCTGCGCAGGCACTCCCATTGGATAACTTTCTAACCACACTTTCTCCATAGCGCGCTCTTCTTTATTTTTTCTTTGAATACCGTACCCGACTTCCGCCATCAAAATTACTTCCACGGCACAAGCTTACCTTTACCTACTGTGCATACGTATGCATTAAAGGCCATCCAAAGAAAAATTAGAGGAATCTACGTCTATAGCATAAGAACCGTAACCTCTATCAAAGACACGTCTCAAAAATTGGCAATTGAGATGGGGTGGTGAAGTTTTGAACTGTCAGGTTAAATGTTGACCAGTACATCGCTTGGAGATCACAACTCAGGAATGCAAAATGGCCTAATGCCATCAGAACGTCTCCTACATGAATCCGTTCTATTTAGCGTTAGGCCATCTGCATTGGCGAGGTTTACATCACCAGACAACGAGCTTCATCGCGCATCTTTTCTGCTTCTTGTCGTGCTTTGGCATCTGTAAACGGCCCCTTATAGTGAAGGCTGTTACGTACCTCAATGGGTGAGCCCAAACGATAACCGTATACGCTGGGGTGGGACGTATCGCGCAGGAAATACTTTGGTTCTTTGTCCGTCTCTACCTTAATACCCGGTTTGGTAAAAAAGCCTTGTACACTCCATTTACCTTTTGCTTGCCCTGACTCTGCCTTTTTAGCGTGCGATAAGCGTTCATTGGCTGTACCTGTCATCAACGCTACGACGACCCGCTCCTGAGTAGAGAGCGTATCAACCTTCCCTGCTTGTAAGTACTCCATCAAGCGCAACGCCCCATTTTGGGCCAGTGTCTGAATATCTTTAGGATACCAGGTTGGGTCTGAGAGCACAGGCTGCCAGCAGCGGGCTGCGTAGTCGCCCATTGCCTCTATTTGCTGCTGGATGCGCTCGATCACTTGCAAACTTTTTGGCTTTTCTTCAGATGTTGCAAAAGTATCAGCCACACGCTGTGCCTCTTCTTTTCCCTTAGCGTGCTGCCGATCGGTAAGCGTTTTCGCCACCCCCTGAACAATGGCAGGTATATCTATTGTGGCAGTGACGTTTAATGTGGCATCGAGTTGGATTTGAGGTAGTGCCCCTGAAAGCGCCTGAACCAATCCATTTACCAAATCAGCTTTACTCATCGGCATCGCTTCTTCATTGGCGTGGCGCAGCTGCTGAACTATTTCATAACTTAACTTCTCTTTAAATTGCTCGGCAAAAAGGCGAACGGGCCGGTTCTGTTCTGTATTCAAGTCAATCTGGTGCGTCAACTTGGAATACCATAGTTCGTCTTGCTCACGTTGTAATTCACGTTTTTTCGCTGCTTCAGCTTCTTGGGTTTTGAGCTTGTCCTGCTCCTGTTTGAGTTGGGCTTGTTGGGCATCAAGGTCCGCTTTTGAATGACGCTGCCAGAACCAGTAATAGGCTTGATCTTCAAGGGTTTGAATTTGTTCGCTGGTCAAACACTTCGATGGCGCACTACCGGTGACCAACTCCGTTTGGACATGCTCTGTTAGCTCTGTTTGTGTTTCCCAGTTAGCTGTTGGAGCGTCAAGTGGAGCGGACTTCACTTGCTGATGGCGTTGCAATAGTTTTTGTTCAATATTTAGCCTTAAGGCCTCGGTAGTGGAATGAAAGGCCTTGATCTGCAGGGGTGCAGCTTGGTCGATGAAGAGTTTAGCTAAGGCCTTATATCCTGTGTCGTCAAACGCTCGCGCAAGATTGAAGTAAGCTCGTGCCTGTCTTTCTTGACGTTTACCGTCGTAATGCAGGATTTGGCAGGTATGTGTGATCCCTAACTCAACCTGCTTCGCAGCCAAGTAGACTTCTCCCACATAAATCGAAAGCATCCCTAACGCCTGATGTTGGTTGGCTGTCTTATGGGCGAGATAAATACGGTGTGTCTCACTCAGCGTCTCTATCGCTTCTTGGTAGGTCCGCTCAGCTTCAGGTTTAGCGTCCTCTACTTCTTTCTGAATAATCCCCTGATCAACCAATAGTTCTGCACGCGTGCGTTCGTCGAACACAGCTGGATGCTGATTCATCCATTGTTGTAATTTTTCATATTCCTCAAGCGTATCGACTAGGCGCCCTTGTTTACGCAATGCGCGAGTGTAATTGCGCAGCGTATAGGCAATGGCTTCGGGATCACCTGCTTCACCCAAGTTCACTTGAATCGCATAACTCTTCTCAAAATTCTGCATCACTTCCACACTCACCTGGCCTCGTGGCACAAGCTGAGAAGCCAGGGTACCCGCTTGGTATAGATATTCTTGGCCGTACAGTTTGAGTAATTTTGCCTCGTCCTCACTAATGGATTGGGCCGTAAAGTGCTCAGGTGCCTGTTCAAAGTGCGCGATCAGCTCTTTGGATAGCCCTTGCTTAAAGAAGTGCTTGGCTTTTTGCAAGCAATCATAGGCCAGATGCCAGGGCCACCTCATTATAAAACCGTAGATTAGCTTATGATTCAAGTTTTATGGT
>JASSUF010000062.1:0-13925 GCA_031963365.1 Mycoavidus cysteinexigens | reverse complement strand
TACAAAAGTACAGTTCCGGTCTCTGCGCTCCTGCTCCCCCAAATATGAACCCTTTTGGGCAATTGAGGACACACCCTAATAGGTCTGCATATTGGCGCAGTTTTTTTACTCCAAAATGCAGACTGCAAACGCACCCGGCTCCCTATTTCCTATTTTGCTGCGTAATACACTGAAGGTTGTTTCATGACAAAACGCATTTTTGAAATCTATCGCTATGACCCAGATCTTGGCACGGCGCCTAGAATGCAGACCTACGAGGTCGATCTAGATGGTGGCGAGCGCATGCTGCTCGACGCCCTTATCCGCTTAAAAGCCATTGATGAATCGCTCGCCTTTCGCCGCTCCTGCCGTGAAGGGGTATGTGGCTCCGATGCAATGAACATCAACGGCAAAAATGGCCTAGCTTGTTTAATTAATCTAAATGAGCTGCCCAAGCGCATCGTATTGCGCCCCCTGCCCGGCCTACCCGTAGTACGCGATTTAATTTGCGATTTCACCCAATTTTTTGCGCAATACCACTCCATTCAGCCATACCTGATTAACAACACCCCTCCTCCAGAAAAAGAGCGCTTACAAAGCCCTCAAGAGCGTGATGAACTCGACGGCCTATACGAGTGTATTCTCTGCGCAAGCTGCTCCACCTCTTGCCCCAGCTTCTGGTGGAACCCAGACAAATTCGTCGGCCCTGCTGGCTTACTACAAGCCTACCGCTTCATAGCAGACAGCCGCGACCAAGCTACGGCAGAGCGTTTAGACAACCTAGAAGACCCCTATCGCCTATTCCGCTGCCGCAGCATCATGAACTGCGTCGACGTATGCCCCAAAGGCCTCAACCCCACCCAAGCAATCGGCAAAATCAAAGAACTCATGGTACGCCGCAGCGCCTAAAGTGATAATCGCTTTTGACCTGCGTAGGTTGGGGTGACGAAGGAACCCCAACACCTAACCACCGCCTCCTTGAATACCTGCTTAAAAATGCTCAAAAGCAAAAATTAAAAGTCGGTGGTGCGCATGTTGGGGTTCCTTCGTCACCACCAACCTACGATATATTTACAGACATGTATCCTACAAATCCCCCCCTCCCCACATCAAGAGCCAAGCTACGCTGGCGTGCACGCCGCGGATTGCTGGAAAATGATCTCTTGCTTACCCGTTTTTTAGACACCTACGAAACCACCCTTACTGATGCCGAAGTCGAAGTATTCGAGCAGATCTTAGATCTGAGTGATAACGATCTCATGGATTTACTACTAGAGCGTAATGAACCCAGCAAACTCTCTACCCCACTAAACCCCGAACTGATAGCCAACCCTGTATTTAAAATATGCCTTGCAAAGCTGCGGTGCCCATAACTGAAGCAAGGACACGGCGGTTTCGGACAACGCGCTCTGGTTCCCTAACGCATGAGTTGCCGGATGCCTGGGAAAGTTGTTTATTCTTTTAATTTTCAATCAAAATCACTTTCCTCCCCGGAAAATATTGAATCAGGCTCTTCTGAGTCAAACTCTGATGATTCTGATTCATCAGAGCTGTCTTCTATAGCTAATTTTGATAGGTCTGTTTGGACTGCTGTAAAAGCTTGAGTCAGTTTATCGATTTGCTCAACCTCTACAGGAACAGATTGAGGTCCAGCTGGCGTATAAAAATGAAGCCTATTTTCTCGAACATACAACAGTGCAGTATGGATAAGGCTGTGGCTCAACAAAATTCTCTTATACACTATTCGAATTTGATCCTCTTCTAGCTCGGGTAGCATGGTATAAACCCGCTCAAGTTGTAAAGACAGCACATGGGCTGCCGCAGACCAGACCCTCCTGTTTTCATGCTGTAAAGCCTGTATCAAAGCCTGGATGGCAGCCTTTGGCATCGTCCGCTGGGGAGCGCGAAATGATGCAGCGTTTGCCGCCCCCCAGGTCCCAACATCTTCATGCTGTAGAGCCTGGATAATGGTCTGAACGATGGTCTCTGTCCACATAGTCTGAACGCCTAACGCTGTAACTGCCATAGATCTGACATCACGGTCTTCATCCTGAGAGGCCTGGAGCACAGCTTGGACAGCCGTCTCTGACATTGCCCTCTCACTGCATAATGCACTGACTGCCGCATACCTGGTATTACTGTCTTTATCCTTTTCTAAAATCGAGATCAATGCCTGGACAACAGTCGCTGGCAGCGTCTCTTGATCCCATAACACGCGGGCTGCCGCATATCTAGCATCACTGTCTCCATGCTGTAAAACTGGGATTAAGGCCCGGACGGCGGTTTCTGACCATGTAGTCTGGCTAGGCTGGCGGCGTAATGCACGGGCTGCCCCAGACCTGACAAACTTGTCTTCATGCTGTAAAAGCGGGATAACCGCCTGGATAGCGGCCTCTGAATGTACTCCCAGCCAACCTAGCAGAAAGACGGCCGCAGCACTGACATTAGGGTTTTCATGCTGTAAAGCCTCAATTGACTCTAGGACAGCAGTTTCTGGCAGCGCAAACCATTCTTTTAATGCTCTGTCTGCAGCAAGGCGGACATTAGAGTCTTCATCGTGTAAAGCCACATGCAAGACCTGATAGGTGGTATTTGACAGCGTATTCAGTCTTTCTAATGCCCTATCTGCCGTAGATCTGACATCATTGTCCCTATCCTGTAAAGCCGGGGTCAGGGCTTGGACGGCGCTCTTTGACAGCGACACCCACCTTTCTAGCTCGCTGACTGCCGTATATCTGACATCACCGTCTTCATTATCCTGTAAAACCTGGATCAAGGCTTGTATGACCTCCCACCACTCTTCTAATTCACTGGCTGCCGCAGACCTGACCTTACTATCTTCATGCTGTAAAGCTTGAATCAAGTTCTGGACAGCAGCCTCTGATAGCGCCCCCCGCTCTTCTAACACACGCTGTACCGCAGACCAGACCGAATAATCTTCATGCTGCAAAGCCTCGATCAAAGCGATCTGGACAGCAGCCTCTGACAGCGTTTTCTCACTATTTAACGCACGGACTGCTGCAACACTGACATCACTGTCTTCATCCTGTAAAGCCTGGATCAAAGCGTTCTGAACGGCAGCCTCTGACAGCAGCATCTTCTCACTACCTAACGCATGGGCTGCCACAACCCTGACATCACGGTCCTCATTATTCTGTAAAGCTTGAGTCAAGGCTTGGACGGCGATTTTTGACAGCATTATTTGAGTACCTAACGCATGGACTGCCCCAGACCTGACAGAACGGTCTTCATGCTGCAAAGCCTCGATCAAAGCCCGGACCATACTCTCTGACAGCGGAGTCTGACTGCCTAACGCACGGGCTGCTGCAAATTTGACATTCCATTTTTCATGCTGGCAAGCCTGGGTCAAGGCCTGGACAGCGCTCTCCGATAACCTCGCCTGACGGCCTAACGTACTGGCTGCTGCATCCCTGACATCGCCTGTTTCATGCTGTAAAGCCTGGATCAAGGCTTGGACTGCGCTCTCTGACAGCATTATTTGATGGCCTAACGCACGGGCTGCCGCAGACCTAACATTGCTGTCTTTATGCTGACAAGCCAAGATCAAGGTCTGAGTGGTACTCTCTGACAGTGTCATTTGACGTTCTAATGCACTGTCTGCCGCAGACCTGACCTTATTGTTCTCATCCTGTAAAGCTAAGACCAAAGCCTGCACAGCACTCTCTGACAAAACGGGGCGTGCTCTCAAGGTGTAAAGAATATTGCATTTTACTTTCCGACTCTCAGCCTGGCTCAGGCTAGAAAGCAACGCATGCTCCGGGAAAGTGCTCTGACGACCTAATTGGCTATGGCCATATGTGTCCAGTTGTTTTATCTCAAAATGCACCCACTGCATTAACTCTGTTTCTAATCTAAAGATTCTCGTTTCGCTCAATTGGTTCCGAGCTTCGTTCAAACAGCCCATCATCACCTGCTGATGACGTATGCCAATAAGGTCACGCGGTTTCCACTCTAACAGAGTAAAGAAACGCTCTAGTGGCCTACCCTTCAATAGCCCAGCCACCATCCACCACACAATCTCATAACGCGGGTTATATTTATGCGCAGCGATAAACGTTTCAAGCTCTGTTTGGCTAGGCATTACGCCTAAGCCGGTAGAGGCGATTTTTGCAGAAGCAGGTGTTACTTCTGTTGCTGCATATTTTTCTAGATGCCGGACCAGAAATTTAGCCGCAAAGAATTCCTGAAATGTTAAATGCAAAAAGTGGTAGTAGCGCCCGGATTCCAGACGCTCTACATCAGCCGTATGTAAATAAGACGCTTTTTTCAAATTCGTGGTGAAATTGACGGGCAATTCTCTTCTTCTGACCAATATCTTATTTAATTCATGCCTACGATCACTTAATTCTTGTAGACTAAATTCTATTTTATTTGCCTCTAAACCTTTAAAGGCGAGGTAACTTAGATAATCGACTTCAGCGACCATCACCTCTTCTAGCTCAGAATCTGTCAAATATTCGATCTCATGAGGTTTTAATAACTCACCTCCTGCTTTCTTCTGTAAGATTATGCTGTCTTTACACCATAATTTATTTACAATGGCCTGATATAATATCGTCATTGTCACTGCTGGACCTTTGTGTAGCTTATTCCAGCCGTAACACAACGCATCTAACTGAATCGGAATATTTACCAATCCTTGAATTACTGGTGTGCTGTTGATGAATTGCTGAATCTCAGCTTGATCTGACTTAGGCGCAAATTTTTGAATATAAGTCTGTACATCGGCTTGACTAAACCCGACTGTTTCTAATTCTAAATCCAGATTATTCAGCGTGTTTACATTGACCCCGGTAGGCCGGGAAGTGATAACAACATACTCTTTCTCAAGTAATACCCTTAGAAAGGTTCCTAACGGATTTGCTCCACCCAGTTCGCTAGCGACCTCATCCAAACCATCTAGAATAAAAAGCGTTTCGCCTTCATGCGCGTGAAAAACTTTCGATAACGCCTGCGCTTGGCTACTTTCATGACCCGCAAAATACTGATTGCACAACAAGTCTTCTAAGCGTTTGTGGGAGTGTGTCTTGAGTTCCCGTAAAGGTATCCACAACACGCTCTTAAACCGATCCTGCCACCGTTCATTCTGATAATATTCATGCACCAGTTTTTTACATAACGTGGTCTTGCCTATCCCTGCTCGCCCTTGAATCAAAATCCGTTTGGGCTGCCCTTCTAAGCCATTTCGCAATTGCTGCGGCTCAAAAAGCTTATCTAACTTAATCAATTTGTTTGGATTGGTCGCCTCAATCTGTTCTCCGCTCGGCAGGCGTTCAAAAGTGTTGGCTTGCTTTTCCAGCGCTTTTTTATCTTTTTCGCGTTGGGCCTGACTTTCTACAATCGCGAGATTGATATAACAGTCCTTAAGCAGCATTTCCTTACCTGATACCCGCTGAATCGATAGATTCGAGCGTTGATAATGCTGATACAGCGCTTTCCGCAGATTTATTAAGGGGGGCTTAGGTGGCAGCAGTTCTTGTATTATCTTCGTGTGCAGTGCGCGTGTTTCGGATAGATGCCATGCTTGATCTCTGCACTGCTCAATCTGTATGTTTTTGAAGATGCCGTCCACTAGGTCGGTAAACTCATGCCAATCAAGCGCTGAGGGCTTATTCTTTAGCCGGGAAATACACTGGCTATATCCATGCCAAAATTTGTCCAGAAATGTTTGCACCTCATTGCTCTTCACGAACAGCCGCTCGATCAGTTTAAACAGCGTTAGGTGCTGGCCTTGATTCAGATACACCTCTTTCCCTGCTTGAATTTGCGCTTCAAATCGGGTGATATCATTGATGCGAACCCGCGTTGGATCTATAAATTTATCCAGACACGGCTCATAGCTGTTGGGCGTCAAAGAGACCGGGATAATGCCGTGCTCATCGCCCAATTTTTCTTCCCGGATTTGTAAAAACGCCATTTCCGTCAATACATGATGAAAGTCTTTTGGCAATGAACCGGTACTGGCAAAGGCACGGATAACGCTTCGTATGTGCTTCAGGTTACCAGGTTCTTTGCAGTCCTCTTCATACGCCGCTTTAACCTGCTTGTAAAAATCTGGATAACCTTCCCATTTCAGGTAATTTCCCAGCACTTCTGAACAGCACACTACGACCTTCTCAACCGGCTCTACATTATCTTTTAATTGGGTGGGTAATAAACAAAGCTGACTGGTTAAGATATCTTCTTTCAATGCTTCCGAGGCCCTTACATACGACTGCCCCATCGGCGTTTGGTCGGAATAGAGGTTGCCCCGAATTTGAGATAATTTCTCTATCAGATATTTAGACGTATCTGCATCCGCCCGTCCATACGCTGCATTGTCGTGCGCATACACTAGAAACAGGCTAGTTTTATTGGATAACTCTAAGGATTGCAGTGTCAATAGCGCCGTTTCAAACAGATAATTCACTTGCCTGCTTTTTTCATGGATTAACGAAGCAGTTGGCAGTTCCTGAGCAGCCGTTAAGGCAGACGGAACTGATGCAACTAATTCATGCGAGGACCGTTTCTCAAAAAAAGAAGGCTGGGTAGCGCTAGATAAAGCTTGTGCTGCATCCTGCGCCCTTTGGACAGATAGAAGCCGCTGTGTGGGCACATCATTGCCATTGATCAGATGCAATTGATTTGGGGAGTGGGACGCAGGGCTTTGCTCCCCAAAGTGACTCGTTGTATCTGGCTCTTCAAGCCCATGTAAAAAAGTAAAATATTCCTGACATATCGTATCGAAGTTTATTTTTGCTCTTGAATCACCAGGATTTCTTTCATGTTCAGTTTTAGCTTGCTCAACCGCATTTTGGTACCATTTTTTGGCTTCTTCTGAATTTTCTGTCGCTTTATACGCTTGCGCCTGGAGTAACAGATGTTGCGAGGAGATGGCTGGCGGTGACTGCCGTATTCCGGCGATAAAATTAAGCAATTTTTTCCCTAAACATTTGGGGGGCTTATATGGAAAGACCCCGGTTTGCAAAGTAATTTTTCAATGATATTTTTATGTATACAGATAAATCCAATAATGCATATAGATCACGGTATAGCGCTCTGAAATCTTTATAAGATTATTCTTTTTTGATAGGGGTCACATCTTATGCCCGAACTGCCGCCATATGGAGAGGACTACAACGTCTGGCTGAAATGCAGATTGGTTTTCAATTTGTTGACAGCGGCTCAACGCCAGGAGGAATGCTTGATGATGCAGAGGTAATAACTGATCGATAAGGCGATGGGGGCAAGTAGATAGCTTTTCTAACGTATCTTTGAGCCATGCAGCAGGCTCAATGTCATTGAGCTTAGCGATGCGAGAAGCGATTGGATAGAAGCTGCACGGCAGCCAGGTATGTAGTAGAGAGGTGGGAGGCTATTTCACTGTGAATAACAGAAAATAACGGAATTGAAATGAATATAGAGTGGGCAGCATTAATGGAAGCAAAAGCCACCGCTGCGCATCAGCAGATTACAGGTCAGCAATTAGCCAAGGCAGTAACCGATCGCCTTCATCAGATAAAGGCACCAGCTAAAGAATAGAGATGTTTTATTTTTTCAAAACATTGATTTATAAGGGTTTTTTTGGCGGAGAGAGGGGGATTCGAACCCCCGGTAGGTTTGACCCTACACACGCTTTCCAGGCGTGCGACTTAAGCCACTCATCCATCTCTCCTGGCACGAAAGTGCGCGATTATAGCAAAACTCTTGTTTAAAAGTGGTTTGTTTTTGGTATTTCTTTTTTATGCGGATAACAATGGTCGAGCGCGGTCTTCTTAGCTGTGATGTCGGGTAGCTAGAACACTAGTGATCCATCTCATTGCTTACGGCCAGCCGCCTGTTGGGCTTGTTGAACCGCCTGCTTGAATTTGATTTCCTGATTCGCATCGCTAAAAGGAACACTCTGGAGCCCTTGAGCCGTATAAAAACACAAGGAGCCCTCCTGGAGTTAGCTTATAAAGTCATAATACGATTTATTAAAAAATAATAATTTATACAACCTACTTGCTATAGGCATAAATTATTGCTTTGATGATTTTATCGAATAGGTAACCTATATATTTCCCATTCTTCCAACTATTGCCTCTCCTGCTTCCACATTTCATTGGCTAAAAATTGGCCAGTTTTAGAAAAAATCCCTATCAAGTATGTATTTCAAGGAGACTTAAATATAAGGTGTGGACTCGCTTCATATTCTTACTATAAGAGCATAAAAAAGAACTTATTGGATACGTCTCCGTGTGAGGTGCAAAGGCCTGGTTTTTATGGTTACTTCTATAGCCCCCGGGATAGTTGTAAGACGTTTTTTCGAACAGTCGCATGATTGCCTAAGCGGGTTGAGTGAAACGTATACATTGCTTATCTTGTCTCTTGTAGCGGCGGGCGTTCCTCTTCTTATCTGTATTTCCCTCGCTTTAATTGGGGTAAGTGCTCAGCTTTGATAACTAGCAGCCAGCTGTTCTGCGTTGTAAGTACAGATATTAAGCTATTAGTATCGAGGATTACGTTACGCGCATTTAGCAAAAAATAGCTATTTTTTTCCAGGCTGTTTGATTAGTAAAATTCAAATACATCAACAAATACACGAAAATATATGGATGAAATCACTAGTATAAATAGTTTGCAAACATTGCATACAATAAATCAAAATAACCAAAATATTAACCAAGCGATTGAAAGGCCTGAGCCAGAGCAAAATATCCTACGCCTTCCTCCTGAAATTTTGTTAGAGATATTTGGTCACTTAAATGGTGCGAATCGTAACAAGTGTCGGCTGCTTAGCAGAAATATTAATGAGGAAATTACCTCTGCCGCGCAAGTTGCGGTTAAAAATAGCGAAGAACTTAGAGAAGTTCTAGACCTTTTTTCACGTAGCCAACTTAATCAAGGCATTGATAGCATCATTTTCAATGGAGATGATTTTACTAATAATGACTTCAGTATTTTGCCTGCCTCTTTACGTGAGTTATATTTAAATCATTGCCAAGCTATCAACGATGATTGCCTTATGCATCTGCCCGGATTACAACAGTTGCAATATTTAGATTTATGCTCATGCGACAAAATTACAAATGAAAGTCTCTTCCACATAGGGGCGTTGCATGATTTAAAGGATTTAAACCTATATGCTTGTTCCGACATAACAGATGATGGACTTATTCCTATAGGCCTGTTAACAGAGCTAACGCATCTAAATCTGGGAAATTGTTTCAGTATCACGGATGAGGGCATTGCATATCTAAATAAACTGCAAAGATTACAGCGTCTAAACTTAGAATATTGTGAAGGTATCGGCGATGATAGCCTAGACTCCTTAAGTAGATCAGTAAATTTGCAATATTTAAATTTAGATGGATGCACTAATATTAGTGACGATGGCCTAGCTTTCTTAAGTAGATTGTCGAATTTGCAGCATTTAAGTTTAAATGGATGCACTGGTATCAGTAATGATGGTCTGGCTTTCTTGAGTAGATTGTCGAATTTGCAGCATTTAAATTTAAATAGATGCACTGGTATCAGTGATGATGGCTTAACTTCTTTAAGTACATTATCTAAATTACGACATTTAAGTTTGAGTGGGTGCTCTGGTATTCGTGGTACTGGGCTGGCTCACCTAGGCGGACTGTTGTATTTGCAATATTTAAACTTACATAATTGCCTTAATATGAATGGTGCTGAGCTAGCTCATCTAAGTAATTTCCCATATTTACAGGAATTGGATATAAGTAGATGCAGTAATATTCATGACACTAATCTTGGGTGTTTGCGCAGTTTTCAGCAATTGCATCATTTGAATTTATCCTCATGCCGGAATATTACGGATGCGGCCCTTATACAATTATTGGCAGTACCACAATTGCAATATTTGAATATACAGTCCTGCCACAAGATTACGCCTGCCGGTTACGATGCTTTTAGAATATGTTGTGAAAGGGCTAATATTAAACTAGAAAGTCCAATCATGCTTTAAAGATGGAATGATAAGCACGCAACTCCTGAAAATGTTCATGGCGCGTTTCGTCACGTTCACCATAATGCGACGCATGATAATAAATAGAAAAGGATGATGACCCAGACTATAGAAGCGAGCCTGATAGCGATGATGATACTGTCGAAAAACGAACAGTTGTCATCAAAATTTGCGTTTGGAGAGTTCTTTTTTAGCTGCTATGCACAAAGTAAGCGCTGCATCTGGTAGATCCTGTTGGGAATCAATCCTTCTGTACAGGCGCGCTTGGCTTCGTCTACGCATAACACCATCAGCGCTTGGGGCAATATTTCAGCGCCATCCTGCAGCGCAGCGTCTATTTCTGCGGATATGCAGTTCAGCACAATTTGCACATTATCGCTAATTGGCGGCATTTCAACGCTGAGGCACAGGTCGATAGCTTGATCTAGTTGCTCTGCTTCCTCAGTTGATTCTAATTCGTACTGATCTTTATTTTCCAAGGCTTCTTCTAAGGTGATATTAGCTATTACCATTTTTATTCAGTAAAATATATCAGATTCTATAAAATTTCTTATAGAAATCCTAGACAGTTTGATAGTTTGGCATTTCTATCGAGTTCTGCAGCAATAGTCTTTGTTGTATTCGGTTTTGCAATCTGGTTCTTGTTACCTCATCCAAAGCAAAAAGCACGCTAAAAAATGCGCCCATTCCCTCATACGTTAATATCGCCATATGATTTGCGTGATCTTTTTCAGCAAAGTGTAGATAGGAGCCTGCTGCCGTAAAGAGAAAAGAATTAAATCTTAATAAATAGTATAGATAATCTTTATCACTTAATTTTTGCCACCATCGAACAACCGGTGCAAAGCAACTCCTCGGTTGTTGTGCAGTGCTTGCGCCGTCTGCAGCTATATCTTGCTCTGATGAGTCCTCTGGCTGCTGCAGCCACTCAGCTGCTTTTTTGGATGTATTAATTGACAAAGAAGAGCACCATAAAAATCTATTCACGTTAATAAATACCATAAGTAAAAGATTGAGGATCTCAGTACCCAATATCACTTCATGCTTTTCATGATACTGCTCAAGACTATGTAAGAGCAAAGTCAATATAGAAGCTACAGAAGAAAGGACTGACAATGTGCATACAAAATTGCCTGTCTGATCCAGTTGCGCCATGCTTTGAGTATAAGGTCGCAAGGAATCCTTTATTGTAACCGTAGTTGATCCACGCTCCTCTCTTCTGTTTATAAGAGGTTGGCTGGATTCTATCTCTTCATTCCGACTAGAATCATTTGATCGACTACGATATGGAGGGCAGATTGCAGATATTGGGATAAGGCACATCTGTGTATTTCCTTATGCAGGGAATTTTTCTCTTCTAAAAAATGGTCGAAAGTCATGAAATATTATCTAATGCTATAACGCGCAAAAAATTTTCTTTGAATCTACATCACTAGCACAGCAAAAAGCATGATATAACTATAAGTTTATAAAGCGCTTTCTTTATGCTTCTAGAGTGCAGTATGCCTTTTGTCTTTATGAAATCTTTTGTCAGCTGATTATTAAATTTAATGCTTTTGAGTAGAGTAATAATTTTCTATATAATCGGCATATATGTCTAAAATCACAGCCAATGCCAAAAGAACGAAGGTAGGAATTGCCATAAGCTGACCTAGAGATATGAAAGTAATTAATATTGAACAGAAAAATAATATTATTACTATCTTGGCTAACATATCGGCCTGCCGAACTTTAGGGTGCTGCTCAGAGGTAACCGGCTTCTGGCAAACATTTCTATTTTTAAGAGAAGGATCATTGTTTACTGTGCTGCCATCTCCTTTTTCAATTGTTTCTACTTCATGGTGAGTATGAAGTAGGACATTTGCAAAAGTAGGTTGCGCCTGTATAGAACCTGCAGAATTCATGCTTATTTCCCATAGCTACTAGGCAGCAGCAAAAAAATGGATGGTAAAAACGTGGATACATCGTATTAAATTTTTGCCTTTCGGAAGTATTTTTTCGGCTGATTATTAAATTTGATGCTTTTGAGTAGAATAATAATTTTCTATAAAATCGGCATACGTGCCTAAAGTCACAGCTAATACCATAAGAACGAAGGTAGGAGTTACCATAAGTTGACCTAGAGATATGAAAGCAATTAATGCTGAACAGAAAAATAATGTCAATACTATCTTGCCTAGCATATCGACCTGCCTAACTTTAGAGTGTTGCTCAGGGGTAACCGGATTCTTGTAAATATTTTTACTTTTAAGGGAAGGATCATTGTTTACTGTACTGCAATCTCCTTTTTCCATTTTTTCCACTTCAAGAGGAGTATGAAGTAGGGCATTGGCAAAAGTAGATTGCGCCTGTATAGAATCTGCAGAATTCATGCTTATTCCCCATAGCTACTAGACAGCAGCAAAAAATGGATGGTAAAAACTTGGATACATCATATTAAAAACTGGCCCTTTTATAATTCAAAGGGCCAGTTTATAGGATATATTTTAAATAGTTAACTAGGCTATAAGGGCTTGAATAGCAGCTTTTTGTTTTGCATTCTCTATTTCAAGGCTTCTAGCATGTTCTACTAAAGCCTTAATCCTCGCATTTCTTTCTGCTTTTCTTTGCGCCCTTGCTTTTTTAAGTTGCGCTTTTTCTTCTACGGTTAGCACTTCATCAGATTCTGATTCTGAATCAGAAGAAAGGAGTTCCTCAATATTAGGTTCTTCAAAAATAGTAGGTTCAGCCCTTCCTTTACCTTTAGAGGATGGAAGCATGGTGTTGAGCAAAGGAGCATCTTCCTCTTCTATTTCAGGACTAGGGAACCGCCCAATAATGGGTGAGGCAGGGGCACTCGAGAAATTTGAAGTGAGTGAACCGAATGAGGTTTTACGTGCTCTTGGCTGGTAATTGACAAGCGTTTTCGTTGATTCTTGTCTTTCCCCAGAAAGCGTAATGGCTGGTCGCATTGAACCCTGCCCTAAAAGCAGCTGTTGTTCAGGAGTGAGAAGGTATTTTGGGTCGACAACCTGAATTACATTATAGGTAATGGCGGGTGGAGCGTTATTGATTTTTTCCTCTAAGCGTCCAAGGGTACCCTTAATATCAGTAGTGTCTTGTTTAATCTGAAAAATAGCCCTAATGGCGTTGTTTACCGTTTCCATATATTGGCTCATTACCTCTCGAAGTATAAGCATGTCATGTTTTTTAGCATAATGCTTATCTGAAATTATAGATTTAACGCATCGAATTATAATCATTGAAATAGCAAGAAAAGCAGACAGGACACATACAATAGTGGGTATTTGCAGAATCACTCCGAGCGCCCCTACTAGGGCTGCAATGCTGCCAATCACTGTCTCTGTTCTAGGCACTGAAACCACATACTTTACTAGAGAGGTAGTATGAGGTTCCTCTTCTTGCTCTATGTGCGATAGTTCTTGATTCAGGGCTTGTATATGTTGCACCAAACCCGTTGATGCAAGATCAATGCCTATTTCCTGCATTTCTTTTAAAACTGGTGAATCTTCTTGATTCTCTTCCGGGGCCCTATCCAGCAAAGCATAAATGGTTTGCTGTTTTGCATAAATAGCTTGCAATGCTTCCTGAATGTGTGGGTATTCGTGCTCTTGCTCTTCGGGCGCTAATGCATTAAAAGCTGAACTTAATGCGTTAGCTTCTTCAGAAAGTGCTTCCAAAGTCTGAGAAAGATGAAATCCATAACTTATGAGCGACCTTACCTTAAGTAAGTACGAATCCCAAGTTTTTCTGTCCTCTTTAGGAAGCAACGTATCCTTATACCAGCGCGATAGGCGCGCAACCCTATCCGGTGAAGTGTGATTATGAATTAGTTTACTGAGCGGAGCGCACTTACTAATAAATTTTTTTTGATCTTGAACCGTACTTTTTGCACTTTCACCACGGCCCCTGAATAGCTGGCCTGCATCAAAAATAGTAGGACTGAGCGATATAAGCATAAGGAAGCTACCTTTGC
>JASSUF010000061.1:0-14009 GCA_031963365.1 Mycoavidus cysteinexigens | reverse complement strand
TGGTGGTGAGGTACGAACCCCAACATGATGACCAATGTCCTTTTAAAACCTGCATGTATAGACCAAAAGCAATGATTAAAAGTCGATGGTGTGCATGTTGGGGTTCCTTCGTCACCCGACCTACGTCCGGTTATTAAAATGACTTGGAACAGCCTTTTGTCTCGCGCCTTGTAAAGGTTCATAGTATGAATGCCCCATTTGCAGACACTTCTAAAAAAGTTGTCAAATTCGATACCGTTCACATTGACTCCACGAAAGCTCATAAAGCCCACCGCAGTACGGCTGAGATTTGGGCCAAGGTTCCTCCTATGCTGAGCGCGCATGAATACGCAGAGCTAAAAAGCCGTATTCGATCAGCCCTCGCGCGAGAAAAAGCGGTACTGGTTGCGCATTACTATGTGGATCCGGAAATACAAGAATTAGCGGAAGAAACCGGGGGATGCGTCGGAGATTCGTTAGAGATGGCGCGTTTTGGGCGCGATCATGCTGCGCAGAACCTAATCGTTGCGGGCGTGCGCTTTATGGGGGAAACCGCAAAAATATTAAGCCCTCAAAAGCGTATATGGATGCCGGATCTAGAGGCTACCTGCTCCCTTGATTTGGGATGTCCCATCGAGGAATTTAATGCTTTTTGCGATGCACATCCTGACCGCGTAGTGGTGGTCTATGCAAATACCAGTGCAGCCGTAAAAGCGCGTGCAGATTGGGTAGTGACTTCTTCAGTAGGGCATTCTATCGTTGCCCATCTACATGCCTTAGGTAAAAAAATACTGTGGGCGCCAGACCGGCATTTAGGCGCTTATATTCAAAGCCAAACCGGAGCCGATATGGTTCTGTGGCCTGGGTCTTGCGTAGTGCATGATGAATTCAAAGGCATTGAACTGGGTCTGCTGCGCGCCGAGCATCCTTACGCAGCAGTTTTGGTGCACCCAGAGTCCCCTGCAGAGGTTATTGCGCAAGCAGATGTGGTTGGCTCAACTACTCAGCTCATTGCAGCAACGCAACGCTTACAGGCAAAGGAATTTATCGTTGCAACAGACCTCGGTATCCTACATAAGATGTCCCAGGCAGCGCCTGATAAACATTTTATAGCGGCTCCCACCGCTGGAAAAAGTGCCACATGTAAAAGTTGTGCGCATTGCCCATGGATGGCGATGAATAGCTTGCAAGGATTGGCCGACACCTTAGATTACATGAGCCATCCAGAGCTCCCCGGCATACATGAAATACTAGTTCCGCCCGCGCTGGGGGAACGTGCCCGCCAGCCTATCGAACGCATGCTTAATTTTGCTGCCGAGCATGGCACGGCTGTGCGTAGCAGTGGAGATCTAGCGAAAGATCAAACCCTGTTTGAGCAAATAGGCCCGGCTTGAGTATTTTTTGCTCAATGCAAAAACAGCAGTTTAATTTCTTAAGGAATAGTAGATATGGGAATAGGCCCCTCAGTGCATGTCCGTTCGGAGATTGGTCTGGGGCAATATAATGCCCGCAAACCAATCTCCCATAGAGCCAGCCAAGAAGTGCCAAGTGTCGAGTCACCGTCTGATCCTTTAACCTCTAAAGAAGCATCGGCTCGTTTACTCGATCCATCATACTTCCCATCCCCTACAAAAAAAAATACACCAAAATATGTTGGGAGAGAGACGCCTGCAGGTTTATCTGTGCGTACAAACCGCTTAAACGCAATCTCCCTACCTAAAATTTCTAGTTCTAAAATCTCTCCAAAGCCTTCCTATTTTTCGCGTATTTGGGCATGCGTAGCAAAATTTTTTAGCTGGATTTGGCGGTGATACCCATTCTTTCTCCAAATGCGCTCTACGCAAGCTATGGCGTGGCGCTTGAGCAGGCTATGTGTCGTGGCGTGCAAGAAGCGTTGGCGGAGGATATAGGGCAAGCAGACCAAACTGGCCGATTAATTGCTCCTGATCAACGTGGCGAGGCTCGTGTATTAGTTCGGGAAAAAGCTCTGTTATGTGGAGTACTTTGGTTTATAGAGGTTTTTCGCCAGCTTGATCCTGATGTAACGATCGAATGGTTGCATGCTGAAGGCGACATGCTAGAGGCGCAGCAGACGGTTTGCGTGTTAAGAGGGTCTGCTCGTTCGCTACTATGTGGCGAACGTACTGCGTTGAACTTCATACAACTACTCTCAGGCATCGCAACCACTACCCACCACTATGTGCAAGCTATTGCAGGAACGCGTGCGCAGATTTTCGATACGCGAAAAACCCTGCCGGGTTTGCGGTTGGCGCAGAAGTATGCGGTACGGGTTGGCGGAGGAGAAAATCAGCGGCTTGGGTTGTATGACGGGATACTGATCAAAGAAAATCATATTGCAGCAGCAGGCGGAGTAGGGCGGGCGTTGGAAGCGGCCTATGCATTACATGCCGGTGTGTCTGTGCAGATTGAAGTAGAAACGCTTGAGCAATTGGAAGAAGCATTAACGCATGGGGCGCAACTTATTCTGCTAGATAATTTCACACAAGCTGCACTGGATGCAGCTGTGCACTTGAATGCTCAACGTGCAGTACTCGAAGTGTCGGGTGGTGTTCAGCTTCAGACTGTGCGAGCGATTGCCGAAACAGGAGTAGATCGTATTTCAATCGGATCGCTGACAAAAGATGTGCGCGCCACTGATTTTTCTATGCGTATGTAGGTTGGTGGTGACGAAGGAACCCCAACACGCATACCACTGCCTCCTTGATGACCAGCTTACAAATTTTTAGGCAACAATAAACAAATTTTCCATTTCAAGGGCATCTGCCGCAGTGATGCCCAATGCTTTAGCGCGGCTTTTCCATGTGGATACGACGGAAAGTACCTTCTCTATAAGCGATGAAGCCTCTACATTGCTTAATTTATAATAGGCTGCGGTTTCCAGCAATGTCTCTAACGAGGGCGCATGCATGCCTTCGTTTATCCCCAGCACATGTTCCTCTTTTTTAATTGAGGGATTCATATCGTAGGCCTTTGAAAGCCGCCAGCCGGTGGGTGTGCGCATAAATCCATGATTGCGTAAATGGTCGTCGCGGTTAGCCATTGCAATATTAAATGCAACGCGGACAAATAACTGGCGGAGGTCATTATCTATATGCGCAGGACTACCTTGTTCGGAGATAAACTGAGCCAGGTCGATATAAGTCGCAGGCTCCTTATCAGTTTTATTAAGCAATGTCATAGCTGATGTAAAAAATCGCCGTGTTCCATCTTCTCGGTCAAAGCGCTTGACCATGAATGTGTGGTAGGCATGCCCTATACGCTTAATATGCGATGGAGGAACAGCGATTTCGCAGGCACGAGCCATGTCATGGAGCAGCTTCTCCCATAACGCTACATCACTGTCATCGTCTGCTGCCGGAAACTTTGCTATCCATAGATCTTTGCCCTCCGAGACGTTTGCTTTAGGACGCGCTCCGCCGAGTGATGCTCCAGGAGCTACTAGGATTTTTAGCCATTGCCGTAACTTAGTCATGTCATCGAATTTTTTTCGAGATAGTTCTAAAGCAACGTGCTGTAATTCAGCCAAACTGGCGATAGGCGGAGCTGCAAGAAGTTCATTGGCGAGAAAAATTGGGCTGTCTTCTGCGCTAAAGCGCAGTGCACCCATGCGTGTATGGTCCTGGACTCCACAGAGAAATTCCCATGCGCGTAATGTTATTTTCGTTCGACCTGCCTCTTTAGCTTCGATAGTTTCGCGACGCTGCATCAGTACCTGCCCCCATCGATCAGGGCACGAATCCATGAATACACCGAAATTAGAGTCAGCTGGGTAAAAGCTGCCAGAATCAAGTCGCAATGCAGGATCTAGCTGAAATGCAATGGGATTTTTTAACCATTCTTTGGCATAGGTGAAACGCACTCCATCATACCCAACCTTATATAACGTCCCAATGTGCTGAAGTGCTCCGAAAGCTGGGTCATCTAGCCAAACTTTTAGACTCGGTTGTGATTTCTTTGTAGCCATTTTCAGCCCTTGCAATCGAGAATCGGGGACGGAGCTGCTTCGGCCTTTGGCCCCTGCGCTGCCTTGATATTGGCTGAAGTGTGCGTATTTTTTGAGGTTCGGGTGGAGGAGGTTGCTGGTGCGCGTTTACGCTGAGGGAGCTCTGCATCTTGAAGGCGCCGACCGAGTACATCATCGAGAGCTACAGAGCTGATATCTTTATCGAGCCCCAGCACGGCCAATACTTGGAAGTAATTGCCCATGGTTACAGACGGGTTTCCTGCTTCAATTTTGCTGAGTGTCTGGCGCGTCATACCTGCACGCGCTGCCACGGTCTCAGCAGAAAAATGACGCCGTAGACGAGCAAGCTTAAGCCTTTGCCCCAGGTTTGCTAAGGCTCGTATAGAGTTGGGGTATAAGGTTGTGGATGGTTTTGGCATAATGCAACCTATTTTATACAAAAAATGCATTTTTTGTCTATTATAGGTAACGTTGTCCTGGAGGGTGACAGAGTAAAATCACTTGCACATATTGTGTGCAGTAAACTTGCGTTACTCTATATAACGTAATCTATTATGAGCATAAACTTAATATTTTGTTAATAATAGATTACGTTGTATTGAGATGCTGGAGCCCTGTAACCTTAAATCCGCAATCAGGCACGCGGCCACGACGAGTGCGTTGTGCGATATGGGGTAATAATGCATTGCCTACCCATTTCACTTCTTTTTGTTTTCCTCTACGCCCTTCTCCGGTCAAAACCAAGCCAGTTGTTGTACTAAATGCGAGTGCTTGTTGCAGGGTTTCTCCTTCTTGCAAACCCATTAAGGTTACGCCGCGCCCACCACTTGCAAGACGTTTAACTTCTTTTAAATCAAAAACTAATAAACGTCCTTCACTGGATAAACAGGCTAGCTGATGAGCGGTGTTTTCGCATAAAGAGGGCGCTAGCAGTACGGTGCTGCTCTCTAGTGTGATAAATGCTTTACCGCCTTTTAGACGGCTGGTCATATCACTGACTTTTGCTAGCAATCCCATCCCTTTTTGTGTGGTTAACAAAATGGTTTGTTCGCTATTGCCTACACAGTAATGCTGCAACGTAGTGCCTGTTTCTAGTTCAATACAGGAAGTAAGTGGCACGCCATCTCCGCGACCGCCAGGTAACTGTGTTACGGGTAAGGAATACACACGGCCCTGATTGCCAAATGCCAATAAGGTATCGGTCGAGCGGCAGGCAAATGCTTGGTGCAGGCTATCTCCTGTTTTAAAGGTGCAGAGCGTGGGGTCGATGTCCTGGCCTTTGTGGGTGCGTCCCCATCCTTTTTTAGAAATAATAACAGTGAGCGGCTCATCCACTACACGCGTTTCAATGCGCGCACGATGTTCAAATTGGACGAGTGTGCGGCGCGCATCTCCATAAGTATGCGCATCTGCTTCAATCTCTTTGATAAGCAGCCGCTTCAAGGCCGTTTCGCTTTCTAGGAGTTTGCTCAACTGATCGCGGGTATTACATAATTCTTTGAGCTCTTTTTCAATTTGCAAGCTTTCTAACCGTGCTAATTGGCGCAGGCGAATTTCCAGAATATCTTCTGCTTGACGCTCGCTTAAGCTAAAGGTGTCTATGAGTGCTGTTTTAGGATGATCAGATTCTCGAATGATGCGAATGACTTCATCGATATTCAAAAAGACGATCATGCGCCCTTCAAGAATATGAATCCGAGCCTGTGCTTTATCGAATCTAAATTGCGTGCGACGCTGTAATGTCGCCATACGGCATGTTAGCCATTCTTGCAAAATCTGCTTCAGTGGTTTTTGAGCCGGCCTGCCATCTAGACCAATCAGCACATTATTAATGGTCACACCCAATTCCAAACTGGTGTGTGCGAGCAAGGTTTGAGCAAATTCAGTGGGCTCAATACGGCTTGACTTAGGTTCAAATACTAGACGTACTGCGTCTTCTTTGCCTGATTCATCGCGTACCGTATCTAGTAGCGCAAGCATGGTTTGCTTAGTCTGCAATTGTTCAGGAGAGAGAGTTTTCTTCCCCAGTTTTATTTTAGGATTAGTAAGCTCTTCAATCTCTTCAAGTACCTTTTGCCCTGAAGTACTGTGAGGGAGTTCGGTAATAACCAGCTGCCACTGCCCGCGTGCCCGTGGCTCGATTTCCCAGCGTGCTCGCAGTTTTAAATTGCCTCGCCCGGTTGAGTAGACTGCCGCAATATCTTCTGGACTAGAGATGAGATGCCCCCCTCCTGGAAAATCAGGGCCAGGTACTAACTCGAGCAATGCCTCAGTCGATAATGCAGGATCGCGCAAGAGTGCTACGGCTGCTGCTGCGATCTCGCGCAGATTGTGTGAGGGCATATCTGTTGCCATGCCCACTGCAATGCCTGAAGCGCCATTGAGTAGAACAAAAGGCAGGCGTGCGGGTAACTGTTTAGGCTCTTGCATAGAGCCGTCATAGTTAGGAATAAAATCTACAGTACCTTCATTAATTTCATCGAGTAATAGCTGTGCAATGGGTGTTAAACAGGCTTCGGTATAGCGCATTGCAGCCGCCCCATCTCCATCGCGCGATCCAAAATTACCTTGTCCATCAATTAATGGGTAACGTAAGGAGAAGTCCTGTGCGAGCCGTACTAGCGCGTCATAGGCAGATTGATCCCCATGTGGGTGATATTTCCCCAATACATCTCCCACCACACGGGCCGATTTAACTGGTTTGGCAGGGGCAGACAGTCCCATTGCATGCATGGCATACAAAAGCCGCCGCTGCACCGGTTTTTGACCATCACTGACCTCTGGTAGTGCTCGGCCTTTGACTACACTGATTGCATATTCGAGATAAGCACGCTCGGCATAGTCGCTAAGCGTGAGGAATTCGCCCGGAGGCGCAGTGTTAGATACGCTGTTTGAAGGAGGAGGTATATTAGGGGGCGAATTTGCCACATTGCCAGATGGGTGTGACTCGGTTGTTTTAATGGGAGCGTTCATATCGGGCAGAAGGAAATCCAAAGACTGCTGCTTAGGGGTGGTCATTTCTAAATATCTCCCTCTATTTCATTACCTTTTTCTTCTAGCCAACGGCGGCGTGCGCCTGCTTCGCCTCGACCCATCAGCATGGTGAAGAGCGTAGTAGTATCGTTTTCGCTGTAGTCTCCAAGGGCTACAGGCAATAGGCGTCGGGTATCAGGATTAAGTGTGGTTTCCCAGAGCTGGGCAGCATTCATTTCGCCCAGACCTTTGAATCGGCTGACGCTCCATTGCGTATCGCGCAGGCCATCTTTACGCAGTTTGTGCAAAATGGCATCTAACTCACCCGCATCCAGTGCATAGTGTTTCTGTGCTGGTTTTTTGCCGCGTGCAGGGGCATCCACACGAAATAGAGGAGGCCGAGCAATACAGACCACACCTTTGTCGATGAGTTGAGGAAAATGCTTGAAAAAGAGGGTGAGCAGAAGTACTTGAATATGCGCACCATCTACATCGGCATCAGACAAAATACAAATCTTTCCGTACCGTAAGCCTGATAAGTCGACTGCCTCACGCAGACTATGCGGGTCCACGCCAATCGCCACGGAAATATCATGTATTTCATTATTTGCAAAAAGACGATCGCGCTCGGTTTCCCAGCTGTTTAATACTTTACCGCGCAAGGGCAAGATAGCTTGAAAATTTTTGTCCCGCCCCATTTTGGCAGAACCTCCTGCTGAATCGCCCTCTACTAAAAAAAGCTCATTGCGAGCGAGCTCAGTCGATTCACAATCTGTTAATTTTCCAGGCAAAACTGCTACCCCTGAACTTCTACGCTTCTCTACTTTCTGACTGGCGCGTACGCGTATCTGGGCTTGCTTAATAACCCAGTCAGCTAGTTTACGACCATAGTCGACATGCTGACTAAGCCATAATTCGAGCGCAGGACGTACACAAGACGCTACCAAGCGCACCGCTTCCTTACTATTGAGCCGTTCTTTGATCTGACCTTGGAATTGCGGGTCCAGCACTTTAGTCGAGAGCACAAAAGAAGTGCGTGCAAACACATCTTCTGGCAGTAAACGCATGCTTTTTGGTAAGAGGCCATGCAAATCAATAAAGCCTTTAACCGCTTGAAATAGGCCTTCTCGCAAACCTGCTTCATGGGTGCCGCCGGCTGGGGTGGGAATGAGGTTGACATACGATTCACGCAACACATTGCCTGAATCACTCCATGCAACAATCCATGAAGCCCCTTCGCCAATAGCAAAGTCTGATGCATTGCTCTGCTCGGTAATGACTTGTGAGCCTTCAAAAAATGGAATAAGCGGCTCTGTATCGCCTAGACCTTCAAGTAAATATCCCTTTAGGCCCTGTGCATACTGCCAGCGCTGTATGTCTCCCGTTTTTTCAGTAATCAGCGTGACCTCTACGCCGGGTAGTAAGACCGCTTTTGAGCGGAGTAAACGCTGAAACTCTCCAATTGGGAGTGTCAAACTATCGAAATAACGGGCATCGGGCCAAAGCTTTACCAGCGTGCCTTGCTTTTTATCTCCACGAGGGGCGCGGTTTAGAGTCAAAGCCTTTGCAGGCTCTCCTCCTTCAAATGCGATTTGTGCGATTTGGCTTTCGCGCCATATAGTGACCTCAAGTCGAGTGGATAAGGCATTCGTCACTGACACGCCGACGCCATGCAAGCCTCCCGAGAAGGTATAGGCGCCTCCATCGGTTTTATCGAATTTACCCCCTGCATGCAGGCGCGTAAAAACAATTTCTACTACAGGCACTTCTTCTTCAGGATGCAATCCAAAAGGAATGCCCCGCCCGTCATCCAAAACGCTGATAGCCCCGTCTGTGTGTAGCGTCACTTCTATGCGCTGCGAAAACCCGCCCAACGCTTCATCAGAAGCGTTGTCAATAACTTCTTGCACAATATGTAGCGGGTTTTCCGTCCGGGTGTACATGCCGGGTCGCTGCCTGACGGGTTCCAATCCCTTGAGCACTTTAATGGATGCCTCGCTGTACTGCGAGGCTGCCATAGACGGCGAGGCTTTAGAGGAGGATTTTCGAGGAGAGGCGGTCATGGGCACAAACGCTAAGAGTGAAAGTTTTGTATTTTACGGAATACGCATTATCTATGGCATACCATCAGAGTGGGTCATATAGATTAAATAATCTAAGCGCATCTAGGGCATGTCCTCAATTGCCCCAAAGGGCCCATCTTCGGGGTCGTGCGGTGCTCGGGATCCTCGCAGTACTTAAGTACATCCGGATCCTGCGCTCCTGCTCCCCCAAATATGAACCCTTTGGGGCAATTGAGGA
The DNA here is from genome assembly GCA_031963365.1 of Mycoavidus cysteinexigens. Classification (GTDB taxonomy): domain Bacteria; phylum Pseudomonadota; class Gammaproteobacteria; order Burkholderiales; family Burkholderiaceae; genus JASSUD01. The sequence continues at coordinate 4,771 of JASSUF010000061.1, read as the reverse complement.
CATGCCCTAGCAGGATATGCTCTTCTGGGTGCGCCCTCCATGATAAAATCGCCTCTTTATTTTCAAGGGAGTGCATCCATGGCAGGCCATTCTAAATGGGCCAATATCAAGCATAAAAAAGCAGCGGTAGATGCAAAACGCGGCAGAATTTGGACACGCTTGATTAAGGAAATTACCGTTGCAGCCCGGCTTGGTGGGGGAGATGCAGAGGGTAACCCACGTTTACGCTTAGCTATTGATAAAGCCAACGACGTTAATATGCCCAAAGACAATATACAACGGGCTATTGCACGCGGTACCGGGGACTTGGAAGGCGTTAACTATGAAGAAGCACGCTACGAAGGATATGGCCCAGCAGGTGTAGCTATCTTAGTGCACTGCATGACGGACAATCGTACACGTACTGTTGCAGAAGTACGCCATGCCTTTTCTAAATGTGGCGGTAATCTAGGCCAAGAAGGCAGTGTAGCTTTTCTCTTTACCCACTGTGGACAGTATATTTTCTCTCCAGAAACAGACGAAGATGCTCTGGTAGAGGCGGCCCTCGAAGCGGGTGCAGAAGATGTAATCAAACATGAAGACGGTAGCTTTGAAGTACTTTGCCCTCCTTATGACTTTACTTCTGTCAAAGATAAACTTGCAGCCGCAGGGTTTGTCCCTGAATTTGCAGAAGTCACCATGAAGCCCAATAGCGAAACTCCTCTGACCGAGGAAGATGAACTTAAGGTCCAAAAACTAGTAGAGATGCTAGAAAACTTAGATGATACACAACAAGTATTTACAACCTAATTTTTGTGGTTGGTGAAGTTTCTGTAGGTTGGTGGTGAGCAACGCGAACCCCAACATGCATACCACTGACCTTTAATCTTTAATTTTGAGAGTGTGTAAGCTGGTTATCAAGGAGGCAGTGGGCTGCATGTTGGGGTTCGTACCTCACCACCAACCTACCGTTCTTTGGCTATTTAGGTAAAGTGGCACCTAGGTGTAGATGTTAAGAATTTCTTTTGCGCCGCGTGACGTGTAACGCAGCGGCGTATTTTGGTACAGGGGGCGGGATGAAGGTATTGGTAGTAGGGTCTGGAGGTCGTGAGCATGCACTGGCTTGGAAGCTTGCGCAGTCTCCTCGTGTAGAGTTGATATATGTCGCTACAGGGAATGGAGGAACCGAAGCCACGCCTACAAACCGGCAAATCCGCAATCTTCCCATTACAGATTGTCTAGAGCTGGCAGACTTTGCGCAAAAAGAAAAAATTGCACTAACGGTGGTAGGGCCTGAGGTTCCTCTTGCCGCAGGGATCGTCAATATTTTTCGAGCGCGCAAGCTGAAGATTTTTGGGCCAACTCAAGAAGCTGCCCAGCTGGAGAGCTCTAAGAGTTTTGCCAAAGCGTTTATGAAACGCCACAATATTCCTACCGCTGAGTATGAAGTTTTTTCAGATGCCGCTGCCGCCCATGCTTATGTAGAAGCACGCGGCGCTCCCATTGTAATTAAAGCCGATGGACTAGCTGCAGGTAAAGGGGTAGTCGTAGCTCAAACACTCGATGAAGCGCACAATGCAATCGATCAGATGCTTTTGGCTTCTGGAAGCTCTGCACAGCAGGCTGTACAGCAAAATGAAAGCGCACGTGGAGTCATTGAAGAATTTTTAACGGGAGAAGAGGCTAGCTTCATCGTGATGGTTGATGGCAAAAATATACTGCCTCTAGCCTCTAGCCAAGACCACAAAAGATTGCTCGATGCCGACCTTGGCCCGAATACCGGTGGGATGGGTGCGTACTCTCCTGCGCCTGTAGTTACTCCACAGATTCATGCTCGCATAATGCGTGACATTATTATTCCCACAGTCAAAGGTATGGAAGAGGAGGGCCGGCGTTACACAGGCTTTTTATACGCGGGCGTTATGATTGATGCGAGCGGTACTATTAAAACGCTGGAATTCAATTGCCGCTTGGGAGACCCAGAAACGCAGCCGATTATGGCGCGCCTCAAAAGCGATTTTTCTAAAATACTCGAATTAGGTATTTCAGGAAATTTAGATCAGGCAGAGATTGTTTGGGATCGACGAGTAGCGCTTGGTGTGGTGCTATCTTCAGAAGGATATCCACAAAAACCAGTATATGGTCAAGCCATTGCGCCTCTTCCTAGCAATACGCCTAATTCCCAAATTTTTCATGCGGGTACTACCCATATAGATAAACAGCTAGTCACTTCAGGTGGGCGGGTGCTATGTGTAGTAGGTTTAGCTGACTCCATCAGAGAGGCACGCACAGTAGCGTATGACACAGTAAGCCGCATCGAATTTTCAGGTATGCACTATCGCAAGGATATCGGCAGCAGAGGACTAAACCGCAAAACCTAATGGTAGGGTGTGTCCTCAATTGCCCCAAAGGGTTCATATTTGGGGGAGCAGGAGCACAGGGACCGGAGCTGTACTTCTGTACAGTGAATACCTTGCACCGCACGACCCCGAAGATGGGCCCTTTGGGGCAATTGAGGACAAACCCTAGATTGGGGTTGAGGTATGGCCCTCAATATGCAAATCATAATCTTTTAACTATGACCTTTATTTCAAACGACAGACTTAATTTGCCTCTTGCTCGACACACCCTACTGGATTTGCAGCAACGTATTGTGTCGTCTTTAGAGACGTTGGACGGAACTACTTTTATCCAAAATACATGGAAAAAAGAGCCTAGCCAAGCTGGTGCGCAATCAACAAGCCATCCTTCTTTATCGGGAGAGGGAGTGACCTGTGTGATCGAAGGCGGTAAGCTATTTGAGCGTGGAGTAGTGGGCTTCTCGCACGTGCAAGGTGCCTCTTTGCCCAATGCGGCAACCGTTGAGCGTAGCCATCTGAAAGGCTCTCGCTTCGAAGCACTGGGGGTTTCACTAGTTTTGCATCCTGAAAACCCTTACTGCCCCACCGTGCATATGAATGTGCGTGTATTGGTAGCCTATCCAAAAATAGCAGATCCCAAACAGCAGACCTCTTCTTCTATTAAGTCAGTGGATGGGCAAACAGACCAATCCGCCGCTCCTATTTTTTGGTTTGGAGGGGGGATGGATCTCACCCCTTATTATGGCTTTACGGAAGATGCCAAGGCATTTCATCAAGCCTGCAAAGAAGCGCTCACGCCCTTCGGAGCAGATTGGTATGCGCGCTCGAAACAGGCATGTGATGCGTATTTTTTCCTGAAGCATCGCCAAGAACCCCGCGGCATTGGAGGCATTTTCTATGATGATGTATCTGAGCTAGGCTTTATGGGCGGGATAGACATGACAAAAAGGGTAGGAGAGGCATTTTTACAAGCTTACCCCGAGATCGTGCAAAGACGCCGCTCTACGCCTTTTGGCGAACGTGAGCGCGCTTTTCAAGCATATCGTCGAGGCCGATATGTGGAATTTAACCTGGCTTTGGATCGTGGTACTTTGTTTGGTTTACAAAGCGGAGGGCGTACAGAATCCATACTGATGTCCTTACCTCCTATGGCAACTTGGCGCTATGACTGGAATCCAGAGCCTGATTCTGCTGAAGCCAAGCTTTATACGGATTATCTAGTCCCTCGTGATTGGTTGCAGGCATCTTGAGTCTGCCCAAAGAGCGCATTGGCATTTTGGGGGGCACGTTCGATCCCATACACAATGGGCATATAGCGATAGCACTGCGCTTTATAGCCTGTTTGAATCTGACAGAGCTAGTTTTATTACCCGCGGGACAGCCTTGGCAAAAAATCGGGGTATCGGCTGCCTTCCATCGATTGGCAATGATAGAGCTCGCAGCCAAGGAGTTGGAATTACGAATCAAGTCGCAAAACATACCTAAAGAAAAACGCACGATAGTGCGTGTCGCAAAAGATGAACTCGAGCGGCCAGGCCCTAGCTATATGGTGGATACATTAGCTGCTTGGCGTGCGCAGATAGGATCAAAATCTTCGCTGACCTTGATTATTGGGGACGATCAGTTAGCGCATCTTGAGAGCTGGCATAAGTGGCAGCAGCTTTTTGATTATGCGCATATTGGCGTGGCACATCGCGCGGGTTATAGGAAAATAGATATTCAGGACGAATCGCGCTTAGAAATACCTATAAAAAGCCCTATACTCGAGCCTACAGGGAACGCTACCCTACCTAAAACACTAACTCAAGCGCTCTTGCCTCGCAGGGCCGATGCAACCGATATTCAAATGCACTCAAAAGGCTTGATATATTGGGATGCTCTAAAAATGCCCGCGCTCTCTTCCACACAACTTCGCCAGGTGATTGCAAATAACGTCTCTCTAAAACATCTTGAAGGCGTGCCGAGTGCAGTTGCACAGTATATTTTTGAACATCATCTCTACCAGACGGATCCTTATGGATATTCTCACACTTGAAAACGCTATTCTCGATGGGCTCGAATCAGTCAAAGCCCAAGATATTGAAATCTTTGATACCAGAACCCTTACCAAATTATTCGATCGCGTCATTATTGCCAGCGGCACCTCCAACCGGCAAACTAGAGCGTTAGCTTCTAGCGTGCGTGAAAAGGTAAAAGCAGCGGGAGGAGAGGTTGTAGGTACAGAAGGTGAAGACCAGGGAGAGTGGATTCTCGTGGATTGCTGCGATGCCATTGTGCATATCTTGCAACCCTCGATGCGCGAATACTACAGACTCGAAGAAATTTGGGGCGCCACACCCGTTCAAATTAAAAACGCGTAGGTTGATGGGACATTAGCTGTGTGATTCATGGAGATCGTTTCAATTAAAATAGAAGAATGGATAGAGAAATAG
>JASSUF010000060.1:0-14055 GCA_031963365.1 Mycoavidus cysteinexigens | reverse complement strand
CGCTGCCATCCTTTTTCAAGAGGTGGCGTAGATCCTGTTAAAAAATAATTGCTCTTTTAGAGATGTATATGCCAGTCAAACGTTCTGTTTTATGGATTCTACTAATCACCTCTTTGGTGATGTTGTTTGAGAACTGGCAACATTACAATGGCCGCCCTTCTTTTTTCTTTTCTGATTCTGCAGAGTCCCCTTCTGCGTCTAGTCAGGCTAGCCAACACCTTTCGCAAAATCGTATTGCAAACGATGTACCCCAAACGGATGCGCTTTCTCCTTCCTCAGAAGCACCCCCATCGACTAACGAAGCTCTCGCTAATTTTGATACCGTTGAACTTGAAACCGATGTGTACAAAATCCGTTTCAATTTGCGCGGCGCCGTACTATCTCACTTAGATTTAAAAAGAGCGCCTGTTGGCGTAGCGGATTCCTCCGCACCACCGGATCACAACGTCACCCTCTTTGACCAAGCATCTGATCATACTTATCTGGCTCGCACTGGCTTAACTGGCGGCGCGTTTCCTAATCACAATGATCTTTTCACTGCCCTACCCGGCCCTCGCACGCTTGCGCCCGGACAAAAAACGCTGGAAATTAAGTTTGTATCTCCCGTCAAAGAAGGTATCAAACTGATTAAAAGCTTTGTTTTTACTCGAGGCAGCTACATTGTTGATGTACGGCACACAGTAATTAACACCCGCTCCACAGCGGCACAACCTTCGCTGTATATGGAGATTGTGCGAGACAGCACCCCAGTAGAAACCCCTCGCTTTTCGCAAACCTTTATTGGTCCTGCGATGTACAGCAATCAAGAGCATTTCCAAAAAATAAGCTTTAGCGATATAGACAAAAATAAAGCACACTTTGTACGACAAGCAGATAACGGCTGGATCGCCATGGTTCAGCACTATTTTGCATCTGCATGGATTCCTCAGCCCGGATCCGTGCGTACGGTCTATATTGATAAGCCTACTGACGCACTCTATCGGATAGGTGTAAAAACGCCATTTCCTATAGTGCAACCTGGCGCTACAGAAGTTTTCACTTCACAGCTTTTTGCCGGCCCTCAAGAAGAGAAAATGCTTGAAGGCATCGCTCCTGGCTTAGAGCTTATGAAAGATTATGGCTGGGTCACCCTCATTGCCAAACCCTTATTTTGGTTACTGGAAAAAATCCATGGCTATTTAGGCAATTGGGGCTGGTCCATCATAGGGCTTACCATACTCATCAAAGCGGCCTTCTTTCCGCTCTCGGCAACCAGCTATCGTTCTATGGCCCGCATGAAGACCCTCATGCCCCGTATGCAGGCCTTACGCACACGCCACAAAGAAAACCCTAAAAAACTGAATACCGAGCTGATGCAGCTCTATAAAACAGAAAAAGTGAATCCATTTGGCGGTTGTTTACCTATTTTGATTCAAATCCCCGTCTTTATTTCGCTGTACTGGGTATTGCTCTCATCGGTAGAAATGCAAGGGGCGCCTTGGCTTGGCTGGATCCATGACCTTTCTCGCCAAGATCCTTACTTCATCCTGCCTGTTTTAATGGCCGTGTCGATGTTTGTACAAACCAAACTCAACCCTGCGCCCGCAGATCCTCTGCAAGCAAAACTCATGATGATCATGCCCCTCGTGTTTTCTGCAATGTTCTTCTTCTTTCCTGCAGGGCTGGTGCTCTACTACGTAGTGAATAATCTGCTATCGATTTTGCAACAGTGGTACATCACTAACCGTATGAGCCACACGCCCAAAAACCAGATATCGCTCTAAAATTTGTTAAATACCTGGTGTTATGCAGGTATTTAACAAGACTGTGGTATGCATGTTGGGGTTCGTACCTCACCGCAGCCTACCGAGATGCATATGTAAAAGGGCTTTACAAACCTCCACCAACCACCAGAAAAAGCAAAGAACGGTAGGTTGGTGGTGACGAAGGAACCCCAACATGCAAACCACGGCTTCCTTGATAACCAGCTTATAAACGCTCAAAACCAAAGATCAAAAGCCAGTGGCGCGCATGTTGGGGTATTAACCCATACAAAAAAGGCTTAATACGTCAAGCGAAAATATCTGCTTGACGTATTAAGCCTTTTTTGTAAAACACTATAAAAAATATAATGTAACGCTGTAGTTATATACGTTACTAAATCCCCAAATAAAGGGTCACCACTTATTTATTAACTAGGAAGCCTGCCGCAAAACTCAGCCACCAACTCTTCTATCAAATAACATTGATGATCAGATAAAGCTTTAATTCGATTTGCAAGCACCAATATTTGAGGAGAGGGAGTGTAATCGCCCTTTATATCAGCAATACGCTTTTTAGGGCTTGCGGGCGGCTCAGGAGGAGAGCCGTAGTGTAACCAGTACTCACTCACCCCTAACCAAGTCGATAAAGTTTTAATTTTATCGGGCCTAGGAATAGCCTCACCATTGAGCCATTTATGTACCGCTTGAATAGAAACGCCCGATTCACCCGGATATTTCAAATTAAATTGGCGAGCCAAATCCGCTCCCCCTTTAATAGGTCGAGAGCTCGGATTAAAAGCTAGCTGCTTGGATGAAAACTGTTTTATCGCAGTTTTTAAGCGCTGAGCAAAAGCGGATTTTTCTTGTGCAGAAGGCATGCGCCAGATTCTGCAATAGAGCTCCATACATAATATCATCTACATGCGATATATTTACCTTAAATAGATGATATTAGTATTTTAAATACTCATAAACGTCATAGGTAGAGCTATTTTTAATAGATGACGCATTATTAATTTTTTAATTTTTTTGCTTTTGGCAATCTCATTTCGCCATAAACCGCTTATATGCCGCGCATTTTCCTTTCACGCGGCAAAAGCGGCACTGCTTTTCACCGGCAATAGTATAAGTACGTAAGCATTCCGGAGATAAATTTTCTATAGATTGTGCCACAAGAGCGGCCTGCGCTACCTGCTGAGCAAACTTCTGCAAAGTTTCAAGTGTGCATACCCATTCTGAATAATGGGTGCGCCGCGGTTGGTGAATTACTAGACGAAAATGCTTAACCTCTACAAGATGCCCAAATGCATGCCATGCTCCTAGAGCATATAAGGCGAGCTGCTCGTTATAGCGCGCATCTACTAGCGCCCCTCGCCCAAATTTCAAATCATGCACTTGTAATTGCACCTCCTCCGCATTTGCTTGCGTGTTCAGGATCAGCGCATCCGCCGTGCCAACCGCTCCCTCCTCGCCTGTAAAAGGGGTAAGAGGCACCTCATGCTCCACAAGCAAAGTATGGCCACACGCTGCGTCTCGCACCCGAGCCACGTACTGCTGAACCGCCTGCACCATTGCAGCATCTACCCTATTCCCCCGGTCCATGGTGCAGCCTAGATAAGCTGCAGCGTCACATTGCTCTGTTAAACAAAGGGCGGCTAACTGATGCGCATCATGCCCCTCGTCTATAAAAGCACTCGAGCTCTGCGGAGCACGCGCTTCTAGCCATGGGCTTGCTGGGCAATGCATCCAACGATGAGCGGCAGAAGGCGATAAATAGGCACGCTTTGACATTGCTAACTTGATCATTTTTTAGGGCGGTAGGTTGGTGGTGAGGTACGAACCCCAACATGATGACCGCTTTCCTTTTTAAAACCTGCATGTGCAGATCAAAATTAATGTTAAAAGTCGGTGCTGCGCATGTTGGGGTTCGTACCTCACCACCAACCTACAAGGTAGGACTGTGGAGTTGTTGCATTGCTTTGCGCATCTCCCCTGAAAGCATGAGAGGAAGTGCCGCGAAGCTGCGATCTATCGTCGTGTCGATATGCCCTTGCTCTACGCGACCAGGAGGTTTTAGCACAAAATCTGCAACACTCAGATGGGGTTTTTTAGCAGAAATTAGCGACTGATCCGATGATGTTTGCGTATTTTGAGCATGCAGCAAAGGTAAATCGCGAGGATGGCCTATTCCAATACGTAAACGCCAGTAACGAGGAGTGCCTAAATGTGCATCGATATCTTTGATACCGTTATGACCGCCACTGCCGCCGCCTTGTTTAAGCTTTACCGCGCCTGCTGGCAAATCTAGCTCATCATGCACTACCAAAATAGCTTCAGGGGGAATCTTGTAGAACCGGGCAAAAGCACCAACAGCCTGACCACTGCGATTCATGAAAGTCTGTGGCTTTAAAAGCCAGACGGTAGGAGATATTTGGGTGTTTGAAGTAACACTAGAAGCGGATGCTTGTATAGGTATGCGCACACGGGCGATATCGGCCTGCATGCGGGTATCTCGGTGCAGCGTTTCGCCGGCTGCTTGTGCCACACGATCGACAAACCAAAAACCTGCATTATGACGCGTAGTTATATATTCAAAGCCTGGGTTACCCAAGCCGACAATAAGTTGAATCAAGTTCACAAGGTCAGTAAAAGTTAAACTGAGAAAAAGCCCCGACTACTTTACCGTGCTTTGCCATTTTTATAAAAACCACATCCCTACTTTACATCAAAGCGCATAGAAAACGTAATCGGAACCGATCAAAACATAAATGGCAGGAAAATCGGCTGTATAACCGGTCTTCCTGCCATTTATGTTTAGGGTATGCCCTCAGTTGCCCCAAAGATGGACCCTTTTGGACAACTGAGGACACGCCCTAGTATATGCGCATCGAAATGCACACAGATACCTTTAGGCTGCTGGAGCAGCTTCTGCTGAGGATGCCTCATCAGCAGCGGCTTGCGCAGCATCACCTGCTGTGCCAACAGCCGATGCGATTACTGGGTTGTCTTGCTCAAGATGAGAAGTCAACTCTACACCTGCAGGCAACTTCACATCTTTAACATGCATGGAATGTCCAATTTGGATATCCATTAAGTCAACCTCAATAAAGCTAGGCAGATTACCAGGCAAGCAAATCACCTCTAAATCATTCATCACCTGCGTCACAGTTGCACCGTCTAGTTTGACAGCTTTACAGGATTCTTGATTCAAATAATGAAGAGGCACTTTGATATGGATTTTCTGTTTCGCATCAACACGCTGAAAATCGATATGCAAAATAATGGGCTTAAACGGATGATATTGGACAGCGCGTAATAAGACTTGCTGTGCCTTGCCACTTTTTTCATCTTTCAGGGACAAAATAGAAGAATGAAATACTTCTTTTTTTAACGCATGCGTTAAATCATTATGATCTAGCTCAATTTGTTGAGCGGGTTGGCCAGCACCGTAAACAATAGCTGGGGTTCTTCCTGCACGGCGCAGACGGCGGCTCGCACCCGTACCCTGCTGTGTGCGTTCAAAAGCAATAACTTCCATTTCATTCTCCAAAAAAAGCAACCCGCGACCAGGTTACCCGGCGACAAAAAAACTAAAAAAACGCAATGCCCCATCCAAAGCGCATTGCGTACAATATTACATAGATGTTTCAGCAAAAAGAGACGTTACAGAGTCGCCACAACGAATACGGGAAAACGTTTCTGCAAGTAAGCCAGCGACGGAGAGCTGGCGAATTTTTGAGCTTTGCAGCGCATCTTCTTGCAAGCGAATCGTGTCGGTTACAACCAATTCATCCAATTCAGAATTCGCAATACGCGCAACCGCCTGATTGGAAAGAATAGGATGGGTTGCATACGCAAATACTTTTTTAGCGCCGCGCTGCTTAAGCGCATGGGCTGCTTTACACAGGGTATCTGCTGTATCGACCATATCATCCATAATCACGCAGGTACGATTTTCAACTTCCCCAATCACATTCATCACTTCAGCAACATTTGCCTTTGGGCGGCGCTTATCGATGATGGCTAAATCGGTATGGAGTTGTTTAGCAAAAGCCCGTGCCCGCACCACCCCTCCTACATCGGGGGAGACCACTAATAAATCATCTCGGTTTTTTTGGAGCAAATCTCCAAGCAAAACCGGCGCAGCATAAATATTATCGACAGGGATATCAAAAAAGCCTTGAATTTGATCTGCATGCAAATCCATGGTCACAATTCTGTCCACCCCAACGACTTGCAGCATATTGGCAACCACTTTCGCCGAAATAGCCACACGAGCCGAACGCGGACGTCGATCTTGACGCGCATAGCCAAAATAAGGAATAGCCGCTGTAATACGCTCAGCAGAAGCGCGCTTGAGCGCATCCACCATCAACATCAATTCCATCAGGTGGTCATTGGTCGGCGCACAAGTAGATTGCAGCACGAAGATATCTTTACCCCGCACATTCTCCTGAATTTCAACCTGACTCTCTCCATCCGAGAAGCGATTCACCAGCGCTTTACCCAACGAAATACCAAGATTTTTAACCACATCTTTAGCAAGTTCAGGGTTGGCATTGCCCGCAAAAACCATTAAGCCTTTGTTATTGCTCATTGTTTTCAAAGAGTAAGAGAGTGGAAAGAATGTACAAAGTAGAACGTATCAGTGGGCTATCCGCAGCCCTTTATCTCAAGACCTGAACCATTTTACCGCCCAAAAATAGAAATCGCGGAGCGCGCCATTTCGCGCCCCGCGATTCATCGGTATTCGGCACAACAGATTTGAATCTCAGAACAGGGGCGTAATTGTAACACGCCTGTTGTGTTGCATGAATTTGCAGCAGGCGTGCCCCCTCTTCCTCATGCGCGTTTTTTGTCTCAAAGCATGTGGATCTAATAACTCTGTATAACCAACTGCTAAACCCACCTATGTTTGCGTAAGTTTTGCAACGCTTTCTCAGGATCAAAGATCATAGCCCCTCTTTGCCATCCGGCATTTTTTAGAGTGGGCATTTTTTAGAGTGGGTATTTGTCAGTGTTTGTATGAAGTAAGGCTCTATTTTCAGTACTTAAAATTTGTGCCAGAGATTCCACACTGTCAAACCAAACTTTAGGTGCATCAGCTTCCGGTTTAATTTCCCCTTTAGCGATAGCGAGTGTATAGAGCTGAAACTCGTCACGGCGCATGATGCCTAACTTTAGTGTTTCCATACCCCTTCCTCCTTAAGCATTTGATTGACTGAAGCCCAAAAATCTTCCACAAGCTGCCCTACTGAGTCGAAATAATAGTCACTTACTTCGGCAGCCTCCTTCTTAAATCCCCTAAATAAAAAATCCCCACGCGCTCCTAGAGTCCGAGGGGATAAATGCTGGATAGTAGCGCAAAGCGCACTATGTGCAAAATAAGCTAGACTTTAATATTTTTTATCTTTGTTTTCGACAATTTTAGTAACTTCGTTTTCATCAAATCCAGTAAATTTAATAATTTGCGCCGGATCTAAACCATTCTTCAACATATTTAATACCGAACTCCGCATAATAGCTAATCGGCCTTTTTGTTCCAGTTGCTGTGCGAGTGTCATAATTTCATCTCCATACTTCGGTGCATGCTCAATGACATACGAAAAAAACTTCTCATTGTCCTGGCAGTTACCCTCTTGCATCAAATACTGCAATATGTTAAGTCCTTTGTCAACAGGGAGCGGATAGTCTAAAAGAGGCTTGAGTATATCTTGCAACACTAAATAAATATCTCTGGTTCGCGCGTGCTTCATTACTATTTCTAGGGCCGCCGCATGCTGATGACTGAATAATTCCTCATCGGGAATAACGGTTAAATCGACTAGTGATGTAGATTCTGGAAAAAATTGGCGTGCTAGTTCAGCATCCTGGAAGCAATCCATCAGCTTCATTGAGTACGGATATGGAGACTGTAAGCCGTTATAAAAAAGCAAAGGCACCACAATGGGCAATTTCTTGCCTTGGTTTTGCTCAATATACTTACGCATCGCGGCCAGTCTATATTCCAATATTCGGAAAGGCATTAGCTCATCGGGAGAGCTTTGATGCTCTATAAGTATGTAAATTCCAATATCACTTTTTTCGCCTTGCACCGAATACAGCATATCTGACATGTGTTCGCGTAATTTTGGCGAGATAAATGTGCCACTTTCTAAACGTAATGTTGACCAGCGGCATTGCTCTGTGAGTGCCTTTGGCAAATGAGCTTGTAAAAAATCTCGTGCTACGTCGAGATTTTCCATAAGAGCTTTAAATAGTCTATCGTGTGGTCGAAAAATAACACTCATAATTTCTATTGGAAAAGGATAAGAAAATAAAAAGCGCGTTATATTGGCAAAAGCTACGGCCTGGAATGCCTACAAAAGCGAGAAGACGTCCATTGTATCTTCGAGATTGGTGATGGCAGACCAGGCCTGTTTTACTATGCATACGCTATGCCGTGTTTTACAAGTGGCTCGCAGCGCTTACGTTTACACTATGAAATTAAGCTTGATTGCCTGCGGCATCTAAGGCATTGCCAGTGGCATGGCGTGCATTTGCTCGCTGCGTCATAGATTGAAACACTATGTCCGCTTTTTCTGGTGGTAACCCAGAATCAACTAAAGCCAACGCTAGATCATCTTTATTGAAAGCGGCATCAGTACTTTTCTTGGCTTCAAGCGCCGCTAATCTTTGTGTTAATTCTTGGAGTCGGTGATAAACTGAATCAATTCTAATATGTGCAGTCGTTGCATTCATGTTTTCTCTCGAATATTTCTCTAATTGCTCTGAAAATTGCTTGAATAGTTTTTTATGCTTGTTCAAATGCGCTTGTCGATTATCTTGTATATAAGCTGACAAAAGCCTAAACAACTGTACTGCTACAGAAACATGAACAAAACATTGCCCAAACAATGTGGCCATAGCTGGTGAAATAGCCAGTACAGCACCGATATGTGCAAAAATCGGAGCAATTACAGGGGATAAAATTAAAATTAATGAAAAGCAGAACAAGAAATCCATTTTTCCCTGCATTTCTGGCTCAACCTTGAATGCCAGATAGCATGTATTGAACCCCAACATCACTTTATGCAAATAAGTTAATCCTGCTTCGATTTCACTATTTTGTAGTTGTGATACAGAAGTTGTTTCTGGATAATCAGGCGAAGAAGGCACCCTACATTCAACATTTTTCTCTTTTCCTGCCCATCGCACTAATGGCTCACATGCTTTAGCAAAGCTAGAAAGCACGGTCGCAAACCTCGCTTCCTCTTCGCTAGTTAGCCCTTGCCCGCGGTACCAGGTATCGTCTTTTAGTACCGCTTTTACGTGTTCCCACCGTTCTACAATCTGCTTATTAAGGCTGAATTCTGCTCCAATACACTCAGCTTCGATGAAGCTGCGCTCAGGCTTGCTTTTGCAATGCGCAACATCAGGTTTAGAAAAAAAAGAGGGGTAGTTGAATGGGAAAGAGATGCGTCCTGCCTGCAAAGCTTGCAAGGAGACTGTCATCTTGCCACCTCTCTAGTGAAGCGCTACTCGGAAACGAATACCGGCGTAATTATTCCGTCCGGCTTGAACCAAGCTGGGAAAGGAGTGCCAATATCGAGCTAATGGTGCTCTGGAAAATTTTTTGCGCAAAAGTACAGCAAAATAGCAATGCGGGATTGAAGTGGCAAAATGCCTGAAGCCGCTTAAAAAGAGCATGCGCCTAGAAGACTTAACGAGTGGAGCACGAGGGAATAAAGAATAATCCCTTGGAGAGTCTGGATAGGAATGAAAGGTAGTCATATTGATTCCTCTAGTTATCGACTGTTCAAAAAAACAGAGCGTCTATGTAGGAATTTAAACTAATCAAGTTAAATAATCAACTATTTGTGATTTTATTTTCTCATTTGGTTGATGCCAGAAGCCCAGCTTTGTATTTTTAATACCTCATATCTTTGCGATAGAGGTAGGTTGGTGGCGAGGCACGAACCCCAACATGCATATACCTACTTTTAATTTTCGCGCTCCGCTTATCGATACCTCACTGCTCTACAACGTGTGTAACATCAGCTTGTAAGATTACTAGCGTGGGAAATAGAGCAAGCTAGAGCGAGGATAGCTGCCTCATGGCAGGAGAGGCCTGCGCTTTTTTTGATTCATCTGAGCAAAAAGAGGATGCAAAAGTATTGGGAAATAAAAAGGAAGCCCACTATGAATGGGCAGGGGAGGAAGGACTCGAACCTTCGGATGCCGGAATCAAAATCCGGTGCCTTAACCAACTTGGCGACTCCCCTACAGAGCACTGCACTTATATGCAGTGGATACAGGCAGAAAGAGTATCTATTGCAGCGTAAAACGCTACGCAAGAATCCTTCTAATTTGAATAATGCAAAAGAGGATGCTGCTGCAAACTGACTGTTACTTGACTACGCCAAGTAGCAGGAACAAGTGCTTGCGCAGCTAGTGCAGCTAATTTATCAGGAAAAGCGGCAAAAACACTAGAACCCGAGCCCGTCATACGAGCGCAACATAAAGGGTCTACTGCCTGAAACCAATCTAGTACCTTAGCTACCTCAGCGTACCGCTGCACAACAACAGGCTGCAGATCATTACGCAAAAGACTACCCTGCTTATTAACGCCTCGCATTGAATGCGAATGCCAATTAGCAACGAAGTCCGCGATTTTGATGTTTTTCGTATTCCGTGTCAATTCCTGTGCAGAAAAAATATCCATTGTGGATACAAAAACAGGGGGTGTAATGATCAACCAATGCTCTGTAGGCAAGGTGAGGGCTTGTAAATGCTCTCCTACACCTTCTGCAAAAGCATTTTGTCCGAAAATAAAAAAAGGGACGTCTGCACCTAATGATAAAGCCAATTGCTGCAATTGCGCTCTGGGCAGATGCAAGTCCCATAGCTGGTTGAGCACCAATAAGGTGGTGGCGGCATCTGAGCTCCCTCCCCCTAAACCAGCGCCCATTGGAAGGCGCTTGTCTATTTGTATCTCAACGCCGTACAAGCAGCCTGTATGCGCCTGTAAAAGCCGCGCTGCACGCAAACTTAAGTCATTGGCTTCAGAAATATCGGAAAGTGCGGTAGTGCGAACCATTTTGCCATCTTCCCGCCGCAAGAAGTGCAGCGTATCCCCCCAGTCTAGCAACTGAAATACGGTTTGGAGGGAATGGTATCCATCTTCGCGCCGCCCAGTAACATGCAAAAAAAGATTGAGCTTGGCAGGAGCGAGTGCTTGCCATGGAATATTTCGGGGCTTAGCTTTAATAGCTGTTTCAGTAACCACTCTCATATCATTTTTAATGGCAGGGAAGGCATAGCATCAATGCGTAATGATCAGCTTAACGTGTACAGCTGGAGGATCACGGTGCTCCAAAGTAAAACGTTGAGCAGCAGAAAAATGGGTTCGCGACATACGCTCTACAACCCAGCCGTCTTGTTCGATGCTGCGTAATGGCGCCGACGAAGTCATTTCCAGTAAAACTTGTCGCAAAGGACGTAAAGGGATAGTAAAGCCTAGTGTTTTTTGCATAAGCAATTCCGCACTATCTGCCGTTTGTGCAGTGTGGTTGGGCCATTCAATGCGGGCTTGCTCCGCTATAGGCGATGGTGTTTGTACAAAAGCAGTAGGTGGCAATATTGAGGAACGTGGAGCTGTGATAATCGCCAAGGTTTGACCCAAAGGGTTATTTAACTCTAACGTCACCGTATTCTCTTTTTCAGCCCATGAAAAATGCCCATAAGCATGCTTGGTTCGATAATGTGCATCCTCGTAACGCACAGCAAAACGCCCTTGTAGAGCCAACCTGGCACGCTCAGGGGTAGATGCAAAATTATCAGGCAGTGGTGCAACTATAGGACCCGGCATCAACGACGTACAACCAGCCATACATGCCAGAGCGCCACAGAAAATGAGTCGGATTAGCCGCATAAAAAGATCCTAGAGATTGCCTGCAAATTTTTTTGGAAGGGAGTTATTCTGGTATTTTTTTCTCTGGAAAACGCTTTAAAACTCTTTTTAAGGTTTCGTTCTGCGGATCCAGTTTTTGTGCTGCTTGCCAGATTTGTCGCGCGGCATTTTGTTTGCCTTGCATCCATAGCACTTCGCCAAGGTGCGCACCGATTTCGGCTTGAGGTTGAATACGATAGGCTTGTTTTAAGATTTTCGCGGCTTGCTTAAAATGGCCTTGACGATACCTTACCCACCCCAGGCTATCCATAATATACGGATCCTTAGGAGCCAACTCGCTTGCGCGTTGGATCCATTTATACGCTTCATTTAAACGCACATTGCGGTCTGCTAGAGAAAAACCTAATGCGTTATAGGCGTTGGGATTATCAGGCTGCAGCTCAATGACTCGGTTGAGCAGGCTTTCCATAAGCGTGTAATGCCCATTTTTTTCTGCGGCCATTGCATAGGTATACAAAAGCGTAGGTTCATTTGCAAAACGGCGATTGGCCTTAGCCAACTCGGCTTCCGCTTGCGTGTAACGTTGCGCCTCAAAAAGAATGCTGCTGCTAGTTAACGCAATCAGCGCTTGATCGCTAGCAAGTGGGCTTCGCAAGCGCTTTAAAATAGTTTGCGCTGCATCAAACTTCCCCATTTTGGCTAACACTTCGGCTTTAGCAATTTGTGCTGCAAAATACCTGGGGTTGCTAGAACGGATTTTTGATAAGTGTTGCTCTGCCAACGCATATTTTTTTCGCTCTACCGCAATTTGTGCAAGGTACAGATACGCCTGCCCCATATTCGCATGGGTATTCACATCCAAAGCTTCACGTCCAGAACGAATATAGCGTTGTAAGTAATTTTCAGCGCGACTGTAATGCTTTTGTTGTAGCTCGATTAATGCAATAGCTAGCAAAGGAGTCAAATCGCTAGGATTACTTTTGGCATAACGCTGAAAAATGTTTTCAGCCGCATTAAGCTTTCCATCCGCAATATACAGCTGTGCCAAAACAAGCAATGCCGCATGTTCTTCAGGATTACTTTCAACAAAATCCTGCAATGATGCGATTGCTTCTTGCCGCTGTATTGGGCCTAGTTGCGCCAGCAATAGTGCAGCTTCCGTTAAGCTAGGTTTAAGCGCTAATGTTTTTTTCAGTGCTTGATGCGCAGCTTCTGGTTGGTTAGCCGCTAAATATTGACGTGCGAGAGCAAATTCTGCTTCTGGAAGATCTTGGTCATCTTTTAATAAAGTTTTCAGAAATTGCAGCCCTTTTAAGGGGTCAGGACTACGTGCAATGAGGCTTTGCAGCGAGAGGACAGCCGAAGCACGCCTGGCTGCAGGCGTATTAGCCAACTCTTTCTTTATAAGAGGCTGCGCCTCCTCTAGTTGCCCATTAAGAATGAGCAATATCCCTTCTACTTGCGCTGCGCGCCGAGAATGCGGGGCATGTTTACGCCACAGACCCGCAGCAACCAAAGCTTCAACCGAACTTCCCGTGCTCACAGCAATTTCGGTAGCACGTTGCGCCATACGTGGATCGGAAGTCTCACGCATTAATGCCAAATAGGTTTTATACGCCGTGGCAGGCTGCCCACGCTGCAATGCAAGCTCAGCAGACAACACCTGAAAAACAATCTGGTTGGTCAAAAAAAGTAAAGGAAGATCTTTCTCTTCTTCACTCGCCTGTGCCTTTAAAGCGCTGTCTGAATGATGTTGACTTGCTGGATTAGGGGTAGGAGAAACTTCCTTGGCATACAAAGGAGTAGCAACTATGCCGCTCACTAGCGCCACGCAGAAAAATAGTGGGTGCTTACAGAAAAATTTTCTTACAAAAAAAAGAGCATTCATGGACGTCCAAGCTAGTGCTTAACAGATAGAGCAGAGATAGATTGTAGCTTGGCTACAACGCAGTAGCCTTAATTTTTGCAAAAAACACGCACGTTTAATCTTATTTGAAGATATTGAAATAGTGCCAAAAATCAGGGTTACCACCCACACTAAGTATCGTAAATAGGCATCTAGTAAAGAACATGGAGAAACTAAGAGGTAATAAAAGCATTCATTCAGGTTTTCACTGGAAGGAATGATTCATTTAGTGCAGCACAATGAATGCCCTCGAAAAATTCGACATCTCCTATTTCGCCCTGAGAGCCCGCTATGTTCCATGCAATCAAAGAAATCTTATTAGGTATTGTGACGGTAGGAAGTGTATTGGCCATTTTTTGCTTCTTGTGCTTAGAACCTTCTTTATGAATAGAGCGCCTATTGTAATTTTTAGAGTGGGTTATTCAATAAAATGCTTCGATCAAATAAAGTAATTGCAAGGTGAGGTAGACTCGATTTGGTGGACGCCATGAAAGAAGAAGAAAGGCGATAAAGGA
>JASSUF010000059.1:0-14214 GCA_031963365.1 Mycoavidus cysteinexigens | reverse complement strand
TCCAGACTTCCTTTACGAGGTCTTAACTGCTCAAATTTAAATGAGGCGGCCCTGGGCGCTGCTCAGACTTGCTTGATCTTGTAGATTTTCTATTTCTCTTATATCGATCAGCGTGTCATCACTGCCAGATATCGAGGGGCACGACTGCTTGCACTAGCTGGGCTTCCTACATAGGAATTAGTTACCTCTGTATCAATAGAGTGAGGCTCACCACCATTCACGCTTGTCATAATCCAGGCACTCCTCTTGAGACACCTCTGCGAATACGTCTTATTTATCTTCCTTCTAAGTATCTTATATGCCTCAGAAGTGGCGCGTATACCCGATATTGACCTGAATATTTCGCCTATTCGGACAATTTTTCTGATTTTTTCTTATTTCGGGCTTTTTTAAGTGGTTTGGTTTAGCTATCTGCTTCGATGAAATTTTCTAAGCGCATTCGGACTTGAATGCCTGTGGCCTTATTTTCAGACTGTTTCGTACTTTCGTTTTATTCTGCAAAATTTCGCTGTCTTGATTAGACCGCGGCCATTTTTAGTATTAAATATGATCAGAGGCCCACTAATGGTATTTAATAATTTTGGAATATTATCATGTTTAATTTTTCAAAAGTTCTCAACAATAAAGTCGGTGTTTTGAAAAATAACGAATATTCATCTGCTAATCAATCTAAAAAAAAAGAGAAACATCTACACCAAACCGTTGACAAAGGAATATTTAGCCGCGCCCCTAAATTAGGCTTATCAATTAGCGAGAACTTACCATCACTCCAAAAAACATTAAAGTCACCCTCATCTAAAATCACCATCAATAAAACTATTAGCAATACTTTCAATAAATTTTTTAAATCAAAAAACACAACTAACAATATTAATCTAACTGTAGCATCAGAAGACAATAAGACAAGTGCAACAAAAAACAGTCATGCAAATATTCCGATGAAGAAAAAGAGTCGTACAGCTCGCTATACAGCCCAAACAATTAACAAGACTTACGCAAAATAAAGAAGCCACACCTCAACAAAATCAGATAATCTCTCTACAAAAAGTTTTTCATTAAGATAAAAATTAATTATATTGGCTATAGCTTACCTATCGAAAAACTTTTTGTAGAGAGATTATTATCTTATGATTTAAAAAATAATCTTGCACTAAAAAATATATTTACAAAGCTAATTCCAAAAATTTATCTGTAACGCTGAATTCTTTAAGAACATGTGTGCTAAGCATATCTAACCCAACCGTTCCGTTAATGGATACTTCTTCCAATGTCAGTGTAGTATGTGGCAATGACCATATTAATTTAATGTCACATACTGTGGATGTAACAGAATTTTGCTTTACTTCCCAGAGACATGAAGTACCATATTTTCCAGAAGTTAAAATTTTATTCCCTTGCCAAACAATCTGTTCTATTTCTTCTGTTAACCCATGCTCAATGATTTGTGGCTTTAGTCTTTGGGAAGTAATAGGATATAACACTAGCCGATTTTGTTCACCAATCGCAATCCACTTCTCATCTGGTGAAAATGTAAACTGCACATTTTTTATAACACCGGTTGTAAAGCAGTGTTTTAAATTTTCTACTCCTTTGTTTTTATTTTCCAAGGAATAAAGCCAAATTTTTATAGGGTCCCCTTCGGGTTCACCAGTATCATATATATCATTGGTAAATGCGAGCCATTTCCCATTTGGAGAAGGCACTATATTTGAAACAAAAATATCTTCTTCTATTGCAGAAATAGCCACTTCCATACTGTTTATATCTTCATCACTTGGAGGAGTATATAAAATCTCCATTTCACCTGTTCGGATTGACCATTTTCTAAGATCTCCTCCTGAGTCAGTGGAAAAAATATAATCTGCATTAGATGAGAATGCTTCAATATCCTTAAGCTCGCTGTATGGGATAGTTTGCTTATAAATAAGCTGGGCTTTCGGGGGATTTTCTAGGAAATAAGAATGCAGATCATAGGCATGTTCTTTTTCTTCTAAAAGAATCAGCTTTGCGCTATCCGAAGAGAATGTCAATTTACAGTTTTTTTCTATTTCAAACTTATATTCAATACAAGCATCTCTTAATGAATAACAAGTAACATTGAGAATTTTATCATCCCATGCAAACCATTGACTATCTGGGGAAAATTTCATAGGAACACCAAGGGGGCCTGCAACTACTCCTATTTTTTTAGAAGAAGACAGATTGGCTGCATGCAACCAAAGATTATTATTGGAATCCACACTGGTAACCCATTTCCCATCAGGCGAAAGCACTCCAAAGCGCATATGATGTGCATTTTTAGATGCAGTTACATTTATATCTATATCATCCAGTCGCCAGTGTTTAATTGCATAAGAATATTCTTGAATATGGCTATTATATTCAATTGTTTGTTCAGGTTTATAAATTCTATTTTTACTAATCGAATATAAATCAGTTCCTTCTTCTGAAAAAGTAATTCGCTCTAATGTATTAGTATGTCCTGTGAACGTATATACATATTGGCCTGTTGGTAAATACCATAATTTAACGGTTTGATCTTCTCCTCCAGAGGCAAGAAATTCATCTTCGGCTGAGAGAGCCAGAGTTAAAACTGATTTGATATGTCCTGACAATATATGTTCTCGCTTTCCGGTGAGCAAAGACCACACATGCACCGTGCCATTTTCATTTCCAGATATAATCCATTTGCCATTTTTTGAAATAAGAAGGCTGCAAACTTGAACCTCATTATTTAGCTCATAAACTTTATTTGAAGTCCAAGAGCGAACTTGGATGGTAGTTTCATTTTTTGTGCTGAAAGCGACAATCGAAAGCTTTCCACAAAGCGCTAAGCTAGTAATACTGCTACTACTCTCAAATCCAAAAATAGGCTTATCTGCTTTTTCTTCTGACCAGACTTTAACAAAATGTTTATTTTTTGTTGTTGGAGCAGATTTGCCTATTTTATCAATTGCTATCTTGCCTGCAGACGCAGCAAATTTGCCGGTTTCACAAAGCGCTATGTGCCGGATAGGATCAGTATGATAAAAAGAAGCGGCACGCTCTTTTTCTACTAATGACCAGTGCTCAAGCCGTCCTGTTTTTCCTACGAAGAGAATTTTTTCACTATTGAGGGACATAGCAATAGGCGGGGTATTAGGGCTGATTTCTGCAAAGTCGTACAGAATTGGCTCGCGTACTTTGTAATTTTGGTCTCTGTCATAACACCGTATATGATTGTTATCTGCCGACACATAGTAACGTTCATTGGGGGAAAAATAAGGCGTTACTTGACTTGCCACCTCTTCTAGCACACCAAATACAGAAATAGTCTTCCCAAACTGCACCCCCCGCATCTGCGCTTTATCAAATTTTGTACGGCGCAACCATGCATTTACAAAAATTACATTTTCTAAATTGGCGCGAGTGAAATCGGTGCTATCAAACACCCCATTATTTAAATCGGCTCTGGGAATTTGAACGCCACTGAGGTCTTTACCGCTAAAAGATTGTTTTGCTCTGGCCCATAAGGTGGCTGCGTTGGCTGCACCTTTTCTGAAGGGAGATTTTTTAATCCGCTGTTGCGGTGCATAAAGGCTTGCTTCGAGTGTGAGGAAGGTGTCGGTTTTTTGCTCTGGCTCAACCCTGGACGCAAGTATCCAGCTCCATACATGCTTTTTAAAGTAAGGGTTTTGCTTGAGTTGCTCTACCAGAAAGTCTGAAATCACTTGGTTATCTATCAAATCAAGCTGGTTCATATACATGTCTACTCTCGGCTCTACCACGGCGGTAGTAGAGCGGTGCATGGTTTTGTTCCAGCCTTTGGTTCGGCTTTGTTCTACTATGGCTCGGGCTACTAGGTATTCTTGGATAGATTTATGGGTGAATTGGTAGCGTTTGTCTGCGCCTTGTTGCAGGGGGGCGTTTAGTAGTAGGAGCCGTGCTTTTTCGTCATTTCCGAAGAAGGCGCGGTAGGTGTCGGGGTAGGCGCTTTCAAATTCTGGGCTGCGTTGTGCTACGGTTAATTCGTCTTTGGTTAATGCTGTGGCGCAGTCTTGGCTGTATTCGAGGCCGTGTTGGGTGAAGTCGTCGGATTTTTCGGCTAGCAGGGTTTTGGCGGCTTCTTCTTGGGCGGTGAGGCTCACTTGGGATAGGCGGGCATGGGCGCGTTTCCACCATTGTGTTAGGTAGGCTTCATATACTTGCCCTAGGGTGAGCTTGGATGAGGCGTTGAGTTGGGGTAAGACTTGCAGGATCATGTGTAGCACGACGGGGCGGTCTAGTTCTTTTTCTAGTGCGTCTAGTTGTGCTAAGGCTTCTTGGTATTGATCTAGTTTCCATGCGCTAGCATGGTGGGTGATGTATTTTTCGATGTAGCTTGCTTGGCTGGCTTTGGAAAGGGGTGCGATGGTGCATTCTTGCAATAGCTCAGGGCTGCCTGCGGGGTGAAAATATTGTTGGTAGCCTATTCCTAGGTATTCGGGGCGGCTGGTTATGATGAATTGGGCGTTGGGCCAGGAGGCTAAATCATTGAGTGCATAGAAATTACGATTGCGCTCTTTGATTTCATCGTAGCCATCAAAAATAAAGATGCAGCGTTGCTGGGTGCGTAGTTGTTGAATTTGCTTGGAGGTGAAGCCCTGCCCTTTTAGGAAGCTTTTGATGGCGTCTCGATGGGGGTCTTTGCTATTTCTTAGTTCAATGAATATGACTAAGGGTTGGGTTGAGTCTTGTAGTTCGGTGTGTGCTTCTAGTTTTTTTTGGGCTAGGTAGCGATTGAAGGTGGATTTGCCTGTTCCTGCTGCGCCTAATAGTAGTAGTACTTTTTTGTTGGATTTAAAAAACGCTTCTACTAATACTTGCAAATCTTGTGCTTGCGCTGTTTGCCCCTGGGTGTAGCCTTGTAGTGGAACATAGAGCGCTTGTGCTTCTTGAATGTCGCCTGCGCTTTGTAAATGTTGCGCGTGGATGTTTTTTAGCTGGGTTGCGTTCTGTGCAGATTGGGTAGAAGGCGCTTTTTGTTGTAGGTTTTGGAGCTGTTGCTGGGCAGATTTGGCTTGTGTCAAAAATAAATTGGTGGAGGGGGTTTTCCAAAATGCATCCCATACCGCCAGCATAGCAGTAGGCACCCTCGCCTCCTGTTGGGCTTGCAAGGGGTGTATTAGGTGTTTTTGTGCTCGCATCAGCGCTTGGGTGGCGCTGTTTTGCACGGTTTTATTATTTCCCCAGTATTTTGTATCTTGGATTTCAGTCAATAAGCGTTGAGCACCGTCACTGGCCTTTGGGTGTGTGAGTGCTATTTCTTCTAATAATAGGCAGATTTTCTTTAAGAAATTGGGATGGGTTGCGTATTCATTTTTTCTGACAAATAGCTCAAAAAGCGTCCATTCTTGTGTTTTTACTAATGCTTCAGCATAGCGCGCTGCCATATACCAAGGATCTGCGAGTGTGCCAGGTATAAGTGCTTTTATATTTTGATAAATCTTAGGTAAGTTACTGGGATCCAGTTTAATAATGCCACTTACTAGAGTAGATATTGCCACGCCTAGTTGAAACGTGCCCCCTGCAACAACTTCTTTCAGTGTTTCATTATTTCCAATATGCGCCAGTGCTTGCTGAGTGTAGCGTGCTTGATGGCCGAGTGCATCATAGGCAGAGCTACGGTCTGCATATTCGATTAGGGTGTCTAATAATTTATCTAGATTCGTATGCAGCACTTTATCGATGCCGCTGACTCCTGCTAGTACTAGAAGATCAAATAATTCAGTTAACGGAGCGAGGGCTATTTGTAACTGGGTGGTATTTTTCTCTATATGGGTATGGTGTAGGCGTGCATAGAGTGGCGGAATAATATCGATCAGCCTGCGTAGGTTTTCTAAGCCGGAGGCATTGCGATATATTTCAAATGGATAGTTACTAATGGCTACGGCTAGGCCTTGTGCAACCCAGTTATTCATAATGGGGTTTTTAACTGGATCCAATGCATTTGCCATGCTATTGGCTAGGGCGAAATATAGGCCAGGGTCGGCTAGCGCGCCGATATGGATAATCTCGGCTACTTCGCTAGCATCGTGTAATGTGGATGTACTAAAGGCTTGAATAGCATGGCGCGCTATTGCATATACCTCACTTTGGAGCGGTAATTTTTCTGAGTGCTTAGTACGTAGGAGTGCGTTGTAGCATTGCGCTACCTGCTGCATATTTTTAATATCAGACAGCGAATGGGCTTCTTCGTAAGAGACTACCTGCGCTTTGAAAATCGAGGTATCTAAGTCAAAGCAATGAGGTATCCCTCTTTCTTTTTCATATTGCTTAAAGTGGTTTATTACCTGCGCGCGCGTATTTTTAAACCAGTCCCCTAATAAACGAGAAGTGACCGATATATCGGTTAGAGGCTCTGCTTGGGTGGGTAAAGTACGTAATTTTTGATGTGCTTGCGCTTTGGTATCGGCATAAATAGCGGCTTGCATATAGGCACTGCGCGCTTTATCAAATTCACTGTGTAAAACATAGGTGTCACCTTTGCCAAGATACCGCTGCCCTCTGCTTAAAGCAGCCGATGCTGCTGTGGGCATTTTAGCTAGGTAAGGAGGCGGCAGCGTAGCGTATTTCTCAGGTAGAGCAGAAAAAGGTTGAGACTGTTTTTTTAGGTCGCTAGGTTTTGCTGGGTGGCTGGCAGAAGCTGTAGGGTCTGTGGGCGCCGCCAGCATTTTTGCTCTTGCTGGGTCGCGTTTTGGTCTAGAGACTGCAGAGGTGCCGCTCGAAGAGGAGGATGCGGAAGCTGTTGGTTGAGGTAAGTTTAGCTTTTGGAACAAATCGCTATACCGTGTATAGATCGCCTCTAGCGCAGCCTGAGAGCTCTGGGGCAGAGACTGGGCACAATCCAATGCATCTTTTGCATATTGGGTTGCTAGCACAATATTGTTGGCACGCATTGCATCCGCATACTGCAGCAAGGTTTCTACTTTTACTGTGGCAGGGTCATTATTGTGCGTTACAGGGTAATGGCCGCTGTCTTGCTGTCGAGGTACCCCCTGTGATTTTGTCTTTGCAGAAAATGTACCTGTCAGCATTTTATTTCCTTTTATTGTCTATTTTTCTTTTTTGCAGCAGATATACACCGTGCCAACGGTGTATATCTGCTGCAAAAAAGAAATCTTAAAAATACGTTTTAATAGTAATCGAGCAATCAGCAACCCACTGCCATGTTGTTGCGTGCAGCCTGGTAACGCCAAGCACCAAACCATCTTAGATGCTGGTAGCCTGCATTGCGCGCTATACGCATTCATAAAAAGCCCCCATCGAAGTCAGGCATAGCATGCAACTTTGATGGGGGCTTTTTATGAATGCGTCATTTTTATGGAGTGTTGTGTTTTTTGCTATTTCTAAATTTTAATAACTGATGCTACGCAGGTATTAAGATAATTTTCTTGGTATGCGCAGCACTTTCAACTAGAGAAAAACGTTGAGTGGCAAGGCCTTCAGCGCTTTTTTGCAGCTTTATCGAGCTGAGCGAGCACACCAAATTTCTGTAATTGCAGTGCGTAATTTCTTAATTTTACTACGCTCACAATTTAAAAAATTCAGATGATTTTAAGATATTTCCTATTTTTTACTGCGCGCGAATGGGTTGGTTAACCCAGGGTATTAGTGGATAGCTTAAACGCCGTACTTCTCCCACACTTTCTCATGTGTCACCGTAGCTTCTATGGCCATGTACCTTATAGGCCCTGACCATATAGATCTTTGATCTTCTAAGAGTATGGAAATTTTTATACTGCCTTTTTAAAGAGCAGTATATGAAGATGCACGGAGCATTGGTCTTTAATGCAACGGCATTGCTTGAAAATTTTGTTTATATAAAAACTGCGTTTTTTAAAAATATTCTTCATCCATTTACAATGATCAATTACATAATACCTATCATTAAAAAACAATAATATTGACACAAATCTGGCTAAATTTATTTTGGAAAATTTAAAAGACACAAAAATAAAATATATGCATTTATCACGTAACCATTTGCATGACTTCCAAGCCAATGACTTACGGAAAATTGCAGAACACTTACCAATCGAAAAAATAAAATTATATCACTGCGGCTTATATAATAAAAAATCTCATTTTGCCGGAATACAGAATAAATATAAAAAGGAAATTCAAATTTCCTTTGAGCTCACACCATTTTAAATGGTGCGGCGCAATATGAAGTATGTTACTTTATCTGCCTTTGATGATGCAATACTATATCGTCGGCTACTTATTATTATAATTTGTCATCAAAAATCATCCACTGTGTGATGGAAACAAGCGCACGGGCGCTTTCCTGTTTATCGATTTTCTGAACCGAAACAATGCATATCATCCATTAAAAAATTAAAATATAATGCTTAAACCCTATTTATTGCTGCTTGGCTACTTGACATATATTTCAATATATCGCCCTGAAATTATTACATGTTTAATTGCAAAGTTAACAAGCTATTCTTCATTTTAGCGTATGAAAGCTTAATACTAAGTTGAGCGTGTGCGGAGTTCGGCTGCTCGTGTGTTCTGCGAACGCTTTCATTGTGATTTTACATACTAGGAAACAATATGAAAAACACTAAATACCTTAATACCAATTTCCAAGCAGAAGATGAATTCCTGACAGAATTTTGTGCTTCCGTCTAGCCCATCGGCAATCAATCTGCTTGCATCTCCGACTTTTTTATTAATCTCTTCAAGCCGTTGTTGAGAAAGACTATATCGCTTGAACCAGGACAGTGACTCCAATCCTGCTAGCAGCTCTCCCAGTTTTTCCTCCGATTTCTCCAATGCATCATGCAAACTAGTTTTACTGCTCTCTATTTCGTTCGGGACTTCTGGTGTATTGGGTACGCGATCGGCATTAGAAAGCTGGACTAAAGGGATAGCCTGAGCGTCTTCTTGCATCGGTGGTTCCTCTTGTGCTCCTAGCAGATGACATACGCACTCCATCATGGGATAAGGGCAGCTCAAGGCAGATTGGCATGCCTAAAAAATTGACAGAGTACGGTAAGCAGAAATTAGCTTCATATACTGTCTATCCCTTATTTAATTCCACTGCAGAACTTGCATCGCTCCTCTATCCAGCTTTCGTGAAGAGGGATTTCAATATGTTCAATCACGCCCTGCTTGCAGCTTATTTTTATGTTTTTTATAAGGTGTTTACCGTATACGGAAAGGGGCATGTATTGATACACAGCAAGAAGTGACTATGAGCAAAAATTTTCCCAGTACGGCAACGCTATGCACCGGACTGGATTTTAGAATTTTTCTCTATGGTCACTGCGCTACCGCAGGCTATTGCAGGTGCTGCCTGGTTAGTGTGCGTTATTGCCGACATTTAAAAAGCGTGCCTGAATATCAAAATGCTGCGCTAAAGCACACAGCAATTGATTCAGTCCCACAAGACAATACGTTTTGCTTATAAGGATCTTCAAAACAAAATGGTCTCTTCAAAAATTCACGCTGCTGCTGAGAGTTCGCGTAATGCGGCACTTATGGCCTCTTTCTTTGGCTCCCATGATTTTGCTAAAGCAAATGAGATAAACGACAAACCAGATAAAGTCCTAGCTAATTGCACCCCTAGCCCTGAGTTTCTGGCTCTTGAAAAAGCTTGTATGGAGCTTCAAGAGCAACTGGCTCAAAAAAATGAAAAACAAGCTGCTCTTGAGGAACAACTGTCTAAAAAAGACCAGATGATAGAAAAATTAATGTATGCGGTACTTGAAAGAGTCTAAAAATACCTTCTCAGCATGAGGAATCTATGTTCTATTCAATGTATCCTATCTTTTTATTGTCGATCCTGACACAGGTACTAGCTATAAGGGCACACAATGATCAACTCCCCTACCCCAGTTCAATCTTTGTTAGCTCAACACATTCCTGACGCTTCTAGCGAAAACCATGCCAGCGTATTGCTTGGCACGCACCCAGCTATGCCGGCAGAGCACGAACATATTTTGACTCGCCTGGCAGCAGAAACATTAAAACATGTTGATCTGCCTATCTCTGCATTAAAAGCTATGCCTAGTAAGGCTTTTAATTCTAGTTTCTCAGAAAAGGCTAGCTATAGTTTAGGAGGTTTTACCATCCTGGCAGGTATAGCGGCCGTAGCTGCACTATTAGCGCTCCCCACCATGCCATTGCTTGGTATATCTGGGCTTTTGTGTGTCCAGCTTGCCACCTGTATTGCTGGGATTGTGATGCGTTTAGACTGCCTCGAGAGCACAAAGGTTCAAAAGTCTGAAGATTATGCAATGGAGCCATTGTTCCCTGCCACTAGAAAGCGCAACACCTTCATTTCCATTGCTAAAGAGGCGCCCTCTTTAGGACGGCCCACTATTTCCTATCGCTGCGAGCATAGAGTCGGTCATGCAGCATGATGATTGATCGCTACGCCGTAATTGGACAGCCTGTTTCACATAGCCAATCTCCATGGATTCATGGAGAATTTGCGCGTCAAACAGGGCAGCTCTTGGAATACACGCGTTTACCTGCTCCGCTTGATGGTTTTCTAGCTATGGCTAACGCTTATGCTGAGCTTGGGGGGCGAGGGTTGAATGTGACGCTTCCGTTTAAGCAGCAGGCTTATGCAATGGCGAATGTTCTTTCTCCTCGGGCTTCATTGGCAGGTGCGGTAAATACTTTGCGTATAGAACGTGATGAGGAGCAAAGCACACCGACGGCAATACGTTGGTATGGAGATAATACCGATGGTGTAGGGTTGGTGCGGGATTTGGAGCGGCATATGCAACACCCGCTTCGGGGCGCGCGTTTGTTGTTGCTAGGAGCAGGCGGGGCTGCGCGTGGAGCGCTGGCAGCGCTGATAGAAACAAACCCTGCAGATATAGTTGTTCTTAACCGCACTACAGCACGCGCTAAAGAATTAGTTGAGCACTTTACAGAACATGCTGCGCGCCATGGCTGCAGATTGCATGTGGCTGAAGATGGCACCTCTCTTTCTTCTAGCGACCCGAGGCTAACGGCTTTTGATGTAATCATCAATGCCAGTTCAGCGAGCTTGCAAGGCAGCACGCTAGAAATAGATGCTTCTGCTTGGAACCCTTCACATACCCTTGCCTACGACATGATGTATGGCGCGCAACTTACCCCTTTTATGCAGCAAGCCAAAGATAACGGAGCTATTGCTGTTGATGGTTTAGGTATGTTGGTTGAACAGGCTGCAGAGTCTTTTTATATATGGCGCGGAGTACGCCCAAGCGTAGAGCCTGTTCTTGCCGCATTGCGAGCTAGATTGTTGCTCTAAAGAAAATAGCTTATTTCAAATCTGGGCCCCCTTTATTTGAAAGATATAAAGCGAGAAAACTGATGCCAAATATTACCAGTTGCCCCTCTTCTCCTATTTCAGCATTGCCAATCCTGGGAGAAAATAAAAAATATAGATCTATAGGAGATTTGCCTCCTGAAATTATGGCAATGGTTTGTGAAGAAATAAATAAAAATGAAAAAGCTGATGATTTTGAATTAAGCCACTCAAGAGATCTATGCAATCTAGGCTTGGCATTTACTCCAGAATTTTTGATAAATCCAAAATCTAAAGATGATACATCTATATTAGTTCATCTATACAATAATATTATTCATATATGCACTATTTTTCTTAATAAGAAGAACCTTTCATCTTTGATGGATAAAAAATATACGAAAAATTCGTGCGCACCTAGTCAAACATACAATATTCTTATTAACAAAAAATATATCCCAACAGAATTGCAGGATACTGTTCTAGATTTTTTTATAGAAAAAAAGAAGTTATCTATGAATGAAGCAGCGTTGTCGATGCCTGCCGATTTCGAAACAAGAAAAGACAAAGAAGAACAAATCGTTGCGCGAATTTGCCGGAGCATTCCTCATTTAAAAGGAATGCAATTTAACAAATTAAAAGAAAATCTTGAAACCTTCCCTTTAGATAACAAGGTGCTGGGTGAAATATTATGTGAAAATCTTTCGAACATCCCTGCTCATTTACAGGGATATTTTTTAAAAGAAGGAAATAGGTTAATAGGGCATACTGAAGGGAATGCGTTACTAGATGCATCACCTGAGACGTATGGCGCATCTGAATTAAAAAGAATAATGAGCGCATTGCATGCAGATTATCTGGGTATTTTTATAAGCGGGCTGATAAAAAAACAGCCTACCGTATTAAGTAGTCCAGAATATTTCCAGGCATTGACTAACAGACTGGGAGAGGTTTCAGATACAGATTTACCTTTAATTTTTGAATTAATGGATAGAAGCCAGGAGCAGATGCGCTTTGAAGGAGAGGATTGCAGCCACATTTTTAATATGCTTGCCCAGAAAATTGATAATTTTCCAAAGAGCAAGCGTGGACTGCTCCTGATTGGGCTTGCTTCAATAATCCAGCATGTGCGATGGGGCCGGCCTGAAAAGACTCAGTGGCTTGTAGCGCAAATAGATGTTCTGATCGATGATGCAAGCGCGATGTCCATCCGTATACAGTGTCTGACGAAATTGACTTCACACTGCCATTCTGTTCTTGAAGGAAATGAGGAGAACACGATTTTTCTGGAAATCATTAAAAGAAATCTGCTTAATATCCCTAATAGTCAGGTTGGAGGAATTCTTGGTGGACTGGCACAGAATATGAATGGTTTAGTATCAGAGGACCTGCAATTGCAGATTTTGAATTTGCTTGAGAGCTACTTGCCGTATCCTAATATTAGGTTAATCTTAAAAGATCTGACACACGCTACAAATTTAGAGTTAGAGGACCTGCAGGTGCGTGCTTTGAATTTGCCTGAGAGCTACTTGCCTGATGATCCTAAGAGTCCAGTTAGGTTAATCTTAGCAGACCTGGCACACGCTACAAATTTAGAGTTAGAGAACCTGCAGGTGCGTGCTTTGAATTTGCTTGAGAGCTGCTGGCCTGATATTCCTGATAGTCAAATTAGGTTAATTTTAGAAGGTCTAGCACAGAGTAACTATTCCAAATCAGAGGCTCTAGAGTTGCGTGCTTTTAATTTGATTAAGAGCTACATCCCTAGTGATAAAATTGGGGGAATTCTTTATGAGCTAGCACTAAATACGAGATATTTAAAATCAGAGGCTCTGAAGTGGGATGCTTTTAATTTGATTAAGAGCAATTTGGCTAATATTTCTAATAATAAGATTACGCCAATTTTAGCGGGCCTTGCAAAGGGTATGGGCCTGTTAAGACCAGAAGCCCTGCAGTCGCAATTTTGGAATTTTCTTGAAAGCAAACTGCCTACTATTGCTCATAGCCAGATTGGTGAAATTTTGGAGGGAGTGGCGTCGAGCGTAAAGTATTTACAGTCAGAAACCATACAGCTGAGTGCTTTTAATTTTCTTGAGGAAAATCTGAAACAGGCTTTTGAAAACCAGGTTAAACTAAATCTCTTAACTGAAAAACAACTTTCAGAAATTTTGGGATCATTGGTTCATATTTTTAATACTTGTACAAGTACTTCTAGTAGAGTTTTTGAGCAAAGAAGATCTAATATTTTCTCCTTACTCGAGAAAGGCATGCCTTACCTTTCTAACAAAAACCTTTCAAGCGTCCTAGCAAGTTTTTTTTGGCCAGAAATTTTGCTAATCAAAGAAGAGGAACTGTCTCGTGTTTTTAGCTTAACTGAAAACCATATAGACCGATTACCTGCATCTGAATCTGAACGCGTCTTAATACAGGCTGCTAGATCATTGACATTTCGCCGTGCAGAGGTACCCCCAAAAATTAAATACCATTTTTTTGCACTGCTTCAGAAAAGGTTAAACAGTGTTTCTGGAGATTCTTTACTAGATCTCCTAGGAGCGCTTACTGAGAGTTTACAGCACTTAGACGATGAAACTCAGATTCGCGCCGGTAAATTACTCATCAAATATCCTGCGGATATTACGGATCCCAACATTTTAAACCGTAATGGATATTTTGACTATAAAACTGCTGTTAATAGTTACTCTTTACCTACCCCTCCTTCAAAATTTCGTAAAGTTGCGGAATTTTTCTTATCTCTTTTCAATCTGGAGAGATAAATTGCGCTGATTAAAAAGGCTTGTGGGCGATCTAATAGCAAGCTTCATACGTCATTGACGCCAAAAATTACGCTTCTCTAGCGATATTTAATGAGGATACGCCCTAGGGTGTGTCCTCAATTGTCCCAAAGGGTTCATATTTGGGGGAGCAGGAGCGCAGAGACCGGAACT
>JASSUF010000058.1:0-14305 GCA_031963365.1 Mycoavidus cysteinexigens | reverse complement strand
ACAGGGACCGGAACTGTACTTAAGTACAGTGAGGATCCCGAGCACCGCACGACCCTGAAGATGGGCCCTTTTGGGAGACTCTAAACAGGTTCTTAGAGTCTTGTATAGCTTCTGAGCCTTGTACAGGGTTAGGACAAAATGTATTTGTGATGATCCGTAGAGACAATGCGTAAAGCGGTCAGCGCTCACTTTCCTGATATATTTTTTGATCATCGGGAGATGGGCGCTGGTTTTTCTTAAAGATGGATCGCCAAATAAATTTCTAACCACTATGCTTCCAACAGAAACACAATCCGGCAGTGTGCCTAATGAAGGGCAGGATGATGCTTCGCGGCACACCTCAGTGGGTACTTTCTTTTTTAAGCCAGATAGGCCTAAAAAAGAAGCAAACCCGCAGGCCCTAAAAGCATTATCTACGTTTGCAAAAAATGCACAGCGTAATTCTGCTTCGCCAGTAGCTCCTAAACCGCAGGCGTCTGCGCAATCTGCTCCACTTGGAGCAGTACCCGACCAACCTGTTTTGGTGGGGGAAATACTGGGTGCACAAGGCGTATACGGGCAGATCAAAGTGCTTCCGTATGCGCAGCAAGCACAGGGGGAGAGTGCATTGGTGCATGCCAAGCGCTGGCGGATTGTATGCAAAGAGGATGAAACGCAAAGTCGCACCGTCAATGTGTTGAAAATTCGCGCGCATAATCGCGATACATTGGTTGCCGAAATACAAGAATGTACGCAACGTGAGGATGCACAAGCATTAAGAGGCTGGAAAATTTATGTCGATCGTGCGGAGTTTCCAAAGCTAAAACGAGGCGAGTATTACTGGATAGACTTGATTGGGCTTAGCGCAGTCAATTTGATGGGCGTTGAGTTCGGTAGAGTTGTGGGTTTGCTTGAGAGTAGCGCGCATGCTGTTTTACGGATTGCCCCAGTTATACAGGCAAGTGAAGCAACAAAAGACGAAGCGCTGTTTTTAAAAAAGCACAAGAAACAATCCACGCAAGACAAAGCTACTAAGCGGGCTGCAGCAGAAATACTAATTCCTTTTGTGAAAGCCTATGTGGGTGATATTTGCTGGACAACGCGCACGATTGCAATTGATTGGCAAGGTGAAGAAGAAGCATAATTTTGCTTCAGGCTTTGTAGTATGAAAGACGAACACATCATGCAGCATCATGCACAGTTTGATGTGGTGACGCTTTTTCCAGAAATGTTTTCGGCGCTCACGCAATGGGGAGTTACCGGTCGCGCTGCCAAGCAAGGCTGCTACCAATTGCGTACCTGGAATCCACGGGATTTTGCGAACAATGCGCACCGTACTATTGATGACCGTCCTTATGGTGGCGGGCCAGGTATGGTGATGCAAGCGCCTCCTCTAGAGCGTGCGATTCATGCTGCTAAAGCTGCACAGCTAGCGCATGATATAGAGCGTGTTGCCCATCCTGTTGATATGGAGAGGCCCGCGATTAAGTCTCATGTGGTTTTAATGTCGCCTCAGGGTAAGCAACTCACGCATTCAGAAGTGATGCGATTGGCTGCAAAGCCCGCTCTTATTTTGATATGTGGGCGTTATGAGGCGTTGGACCAGCGGTTTATAGAACGCTGTGTCGATGAAGAAATCAGCTTGGGAGACTTCGTGCTTTCAGGCGGAGAGTTAGCCGCTATGACCTTGATGGATGCGCTTATTCGTCAGTGGCCTGGCGTATTAGGTGATGCGCAGTCCGCTACTCAAGATAGCTTTGTGGATGGCCTTTTAGATTGCCCACATTACACCCGTCCTAGAGAGTATGAAGGGCTTGCAGTTCCAGAGATTTTATTAGAAGGTAATCACGCATTGATTCAGGCGTGGCGACGACAGCAGTCATTAACACAAACGTATAAAAAACGTCCGGATCTCATTGAAACTGCGCGTTTGCAGGGAAGATTGAGTGCGGATGATCAAATTTGGTTAGCCAAGCTTAAAGAGCAGGGTTAAAACCATTTTTATTGAATAGATTTTTGAAAAATGATTGGCACATGCTAGGGCGTGTCCTCAATCGCCCAAAAGGGCCCATCTTCGGGGTCGTGGGGTGCCAGGTATTCACTGTACTTAAGTACATCCGGATCCTGCGCTCCTGCTTCCCCAAATATGAACCCTTTTGGACAATTGAGGACACGCCCTAAGTAGCATCCCCTTATGGGGGTGCGCCTTGTGCTTCAACGGCTTTAGAAAGACTTTGAGGAGTAAGTAATGAACCTATTGGAACAAATTGAAAAAGAGCAGATTGAGCGCTTGACAGCTGGGCAGTTGCGTCCTGTATTTTCGCCTGGTGATACTATTATTGTGAATGTAAACGTAGTGGAAGGAACGCGTAAACGGGTTCAGGCGTTTGAAGGGGTGGTGATTGCAAAGCGTAATCGTGGCCTAAATTCTTCTTTCATCGTTCGGAAAATTTCTTCCGGCGAAGGCGTAGAGCGTACTTTCCAGACATACTCCCCATTAATCGCTGACATTGTGCTCAAGCGTCGTGGAGCAGTGCGTCGTGCTAAGTTGTACTATCAACGCAACCGTTCTGGGAAAGCTGCGCGTATTAAAGAAAAGCATGAAGTGCGTGCCCGTCCTGCTGCTACTCAGAATGCACAAAGTGCAGTGGCTGCCGCCTAGGGCGTGTCCTCAATTGTTCAAAATTTTCCAAAAAGTCCTTTATCTCTGGATAATAGCGGCATTGGGGCCTGCAGTATTTAACTGCCTAGGATCCCAAGCTGCCTATGACTCCTGAATAAAGGCTTTTTTGGTATCAACTACCGTGAGGTGAATTTTGGAAAGTACGCTAGCGTTTCCAATGATGCCTACACGCCGTACCCGCATTAAATTTTGTGGGTTTACACGTGTTGAAGATATACGGACTGCTGTAGCGCTTGGGGTGGATGCAATTGGTTTTGTATTTCATCCGATGAGCCCGCGCGCCGTTTCAACAGCTCAAGCAGCGGAGTTGGCGAAGGAAATTCCCCCTTTTATTTCCATTGTAGGGGTATTTGTAGATGCCCAGCCCCATGTCGTACAAGAAATTTGCGAAGCAGTTCCGCTGAGTCTTTTGCAATTGCACGGTGACGAAACACCTGCTCAATGCAAGGCTATTGGGAAAGCAACAGGCCTACCTTGGCTACGAGTGATGCGCATGACCCGTGACGTCATTCCGCGTACTTCCTCCCTCTCATCTCCTGAAATACAAAAAAGCGATATATCAGCTCAAACCTCTAATCTGTCGCACCCTATACCGCAACCATCCTCTCGAGCATCGGGAAAAGGCCCGGATGCGGTGCGTGCCACAGTGCGAGCTTATGAAGGTGCACATGCCTTTTTGCTTGATACCTTTACACCCGGCCATGGGGGCTCAGGTAAAACCTTTGATTGGTCTCGTATACCGGAAGAATTGGCTCCTCATATCATCCTCAGTGGTGGCCTCAATACTGAAAATATCCATAGAGCCATTACTCAAATTCATCCTTATGCGGTAGATACTTCTAGCGGTATCGAAACTATTGCGCCAGGCCATAAAGATCCTGCTCGTATGGCTGCTTTTGTTCAAGCAGTGCGTGCAGTAGATGCAGCTATTGTAGCTGGACCACAATAATCTTCTCGTTACTCCAGACCCATACCATATAGTGCTCAAGCGCTTTTTATTGGCGTATGGGTCTGCGACATGCATCGCGCGCGGCGGCATTGCTGCCTACTTGCCGATGATGGTATCTCCACCCTGTCAATTAAAAATCAGAATCTTGAAATAGCACTCGCTGAAGCTATGCGGCAACCTGCCCGCTAAACTCAAAACTGACGCGTGAGCATAAAACTGCGCGAATCTCACTAATAGGAGTGCAGCAATGACGTGGATGGTTAGTTTGGCCGGAGGGTGCGCAGCTGGGCTATTGGTGTATCTCATATATGCATTGCTGCGGGCGGAGGAGATGGAATGAGTGCGAATGCAATTGGACAAAGTGTGGCTTTGATTGCCATGCTCTTGCTATTGGCCTGGCCTTTAGCGCGTTATATGACAGGAGTCATGGACGGTTCATCTTGGGTAGTGCGCTATGTGGGCGGACCTATAGAAAATGGCTTGTACCGGCTAGCAGGGGTTCAACCTGATGCAGAGATGGGGGCAAAGCGCTACGCGCTTGCGGTAATACTGTTTAACGTATTAGGTTTTGTTGTGTTGTATGGCCTATTGCGTTTGCAGGCTTACTTACCTGGGCAGCATGCATTCAATCCTCAGAATATGGGGGGCATGGCAGCAGATACTGCATTGAATACAGCGGTCAGTTTCGTAACCAATACCAATTGGCAAGCCTATGCAGGGGAAACTACGCTGAGCTATGCGCTGCAGATGGTAGGGCTAACCGTACAAAATTTCCTCTCAGCAGCTACAGGCATAGCGGTGGCATTGGCCTTTATTCGAGGTATATCGCGCCATAGCACCCGCACTATCGGACACTTTTGGGTCGACCTCACTCGTATTACGCTCTATATCCTATTACCTTTATCCATTGTCCTGAGTGCTTTGTTGATGGGGCAAGGGGTTATTCAAAACTTTTCCGCTTATAAAACAGTGCCTGTATTACAACCAACTAGCTATAAACAAGCACGTTTACAAGCGGATGGTCAGCCTGTGCTGAACAAACAGGGCAGGGCCGTACAGGAAACCGTTTTAGTCAATACGCAAATATTACCGATGGGCCCTGTGGCCTCTCAAGAAGCCATCAAAATGCTGGGTACGAATGGTGGCGGATTTTTTAATGCTAATTCGTCGCATCCTTTTGAAAACCCAACGCCGTTTTCCAATGTTTTACAGATCATCGGTATGTTGTTGATTCCTGCCGCGCTGTGCTTTGTCTTTGGGCAGATGGTAGGGGATAAGCGCCAAGGATGGGCCGTATTTGCCGCTATGGCACTTGCATTTTGTATAGCTTGTGTCGCTGAAATAAAACTAGAACAATCGGGCAACCCTGCACTAACACGGTTAGGAGTAGATCAGAGCGCGCATGAAATGCGAACCGCTACGCTAGACGGTCCTGCTTATGTAAAAACAGGTATCGCATCAAACCCCACCTCCACCTCTTCGCTTGCTGAAAATAGCAGGCAAGCAGGCGGCAATATGGAGGGTAAAGAAACTCGGTTTGGCATCGTGCAGTCCGCACTTTTTACCGTAGCCACCACCGCTGCTTCATGCGGAGCGGTCAATAATATGCATGATTCACTCACCCCTTTAGGTGGGATGGTGCCTATGTTATTGATGCAATTGGGTGAAGTTATTTTTGGAGGGGTGGGGTCGGGCTTATACGGTATGTTGGTATTCGCTATGCTGGCTGTTTTTGTAGCAGGCCTGATGATTGGCCGTACTCCAGAATATGTGGGTAAAAAGATAGAAGCCTTTGAAATTAAGATGGTTTCTATCATTATTTTGCTCACCCCTTTCTTAGTATTGGTTGGCAGTTCCATAGCACTGCTATCAAAAGCAGGTATAGCAGGCATCACCAACCCTGGTCCGCACGGATTTTCTGAGGTGCTCTACGCTTTGAGCTCTGCTGCAAATAATAATGGTAGTGCCTTTGCTGGATTGTCGGTCAACACGCCTTTTTACAATATTTTATTAGCGGTGGCGATGTGGTTGGGCCGTTTTGGCACCATCCTCGCTATTTTGGCTATAGCCGGTTCGCTGGCTGCTAAAAAGCGTTTGTCGGGCAGTGTAGGGAGCATGCCTACACATGGTCTACTTTTTGTACTGTTGCTGTTAGGAACCGTGCTTTTAGTAGGCGCACTTACCTATATCCCTGCGTTGGCCCTAGGCCCTGTGGCAGAGGCTGTAATATCAGTGCATTAATGTAACTTTGCCTTTCTATATTCCACAAAAACCCACTAACTTCATCGTTATTTGCATAATGAGGTCGGTGGGTTTTCCATTTTTTTCTCTAGGCTATCCATTATTTCGCTTTTTCAATAACCTTCAGTAGGTTTGTACTGTACATTTGCTTGTATATGTATGGGTTATTTTTAATATATCTATAATATAAGTTTATATGTATGTGGATATAGATGGAATGGGCTTCTTATTTAAATTTTTTCTCAACCTGGCCTTTTTTCGGGTTTTGTAAGATGTATATAATTAAAAATGCATGTATTTTGCTGAGGAAAATATGAGTGCAATCGACAATAAAAATATAAAAAAATATGCTCCCAGTTATGCTGGCCAAGAAAATAATAACAATCTTGAAAAAACATATGGGCTGCGTAGGGCGCATTATATTTTTGGCGGACTATTGGGTGGATTGCTAAGTATGCCACTTATGAATGGAATGCATGGCACTATAGGAAAAGCACTTGCTATACAAGCCTCTTCAAGATCAGCCCCTAAAAGATCTAAAAATATTAATCAAATTCAAACTCCTAGTGCTCAAAGTGATGATTTTCAAAATGTATCATGTGCAAATGATGATAATGACGTGAAAAGTGAAATGGGGAGTGACAAATCAGATACTGAAAATTTAAATTTGAACAATCAAGATAGTAGCGATTATTTGAATATTAATACTACGAATGGTTTTGTCCAAGAGATAAATGATAATGATACAGGTTTGCCTGAAAATAAAATTTCTCAAAAATTATAATCGAATAAAGATAAATTCTATTAAATAGAATGGTATTTTTGAATTTGATCCAGCGTGGATATTATTGAATAATAATGTTATTTGAAACATAAATCTATATAGAAAATTAAACACCATCTATTCTGTATGGTGGGAAATGGTAGTGAATAGATAGGAATTTTCCATATGTTTTTTATCGCGGTAAAAATATATACTCTTTTTTATACAAATTTTCGCATGGTAAATATAAATTTGCATCGCATAGTATAGATTTAATTTTTAGCATGGTGGTGCGGGTTGTATATGAAATACATGCGATTGTATGAGATATAGGAGATATATATGGGTGGAGGATGCATAAGTAATTCTCAGGTAAGTAATGGTACTGATATCTATAGAATAATTGATGATTTAAAAAATAGCGGCGTTTGCCCTGATAGAAAGAGTATAGATTTATATAAAAGACCTGCTTCTATAATTAAATTGAATCATATAGAGGCATGCCAGCTTCTAAGTGAGTTACGTCCAATAAATAAATTTCATCCTATAGATAGGTATTATAATCTTGGCATATTGCCAGAGTTAAATGTAGAGAATGATATGCCTATTGAAAAAAAATCTTTCTGTGAGAAATTTCTAGAAAAAGCAAAAAATTTTCGTAGAGAATTTGCCAATTTTGTAAAGATATAAAAAAATATTTTTCAGAAATAAATATTCAAAATAATTTGAAAAACGAATGCTGATTTCAACCAATAAGGCTTGAATCCATTCCAGTTAGAAACCTCTCATTTTTGCATAGAGAGGTTTCTAGGTATGTATTTTTAGTAGATAAACTGGTTGAGTGCTATACGAAAATGCATATTGCTGCTAAAAATAAAATAATAGAGCAGAGGTGTAGAGAAATATGCATAGCGAAGTGTCAAATATTCTGATTGCATTCCCCTCCATTACTTTGTATTTTAAATCCATTTTACAAATATACCTTCACTCTATCCAGAAGTGGCACTTCCTTTGCCTTAGGAATAAAACCTATGACCTTTTCCACAAACAATGCAGGGCTTTTTGACCCGACATTACTAAAGCCGGCAGTGCTTACTGCTTTTAAAAAATTGTCGCCGCGTACGCAGCTACGTAATCCAGTGATGTTTTGTGTATATCTTGGCAGTATTCTCACCACTATTTTGTGGATAGCTGCTTTATTAGGCCAGGCAGAAGCACCTAGTGGATTTATTTTTTCTATAGGCGCATGGTTGTGGGGTACGGTGCTGTTCGCTAACTTTGCTGAGTCCTTGGCGGAGGGACGCAGTAAGGCACAAGCAGCATCACTACGTAGTGCTAAACGCGAAGTAACCGCTAAAAAGCTAGAAGAGCAAGAAGGGACGTATGTAGGCGCACCCTATACCAGTGTAGGTGGAAGTAGCTTGCGTAAAGGTGATCTGGTGTTGGTGGAGGCCGGAGATAGTGTGCCTGCAGATGGTGAAGTTATCGAAGGTGTGGCCTCTGTAGATGAATCGGCCATTACTGGTGAATCTGCGCCTGTGATCCGGGAAGCCGGAGGAGATTTTTCCTCGGTGACAGGGGGGACGCGTGTACTTTCAGATTGGCTGGTTGTGAGAGTAATGGCTAATCCTGGTGAAGCTTTTTTAGATCGTATGATTGCGATGGTAGAAGGCGCTAAGCGCAAAAAAACGCCTAATGAAATTGCTCTGACGATTTTATTAGTAGCCCTCACTACGGTATTGCTGATGGCGACCACTACCTTGTTTCCATTTTCCTTATTCGCTGTGGGTGCGATGAAAGCGGGGCAGGTAGTGACTATTACTGCGTTAATTGCATTACTAGTATGTCTTATTCCAACGACGATTGGCGGCTTGCTCTCTGCTATCGGCGTAGCCGGTATGAGCCGGATGTTGCAAGCAAATGTGATTGCCACTTCTGGCAGGGCAGTAGAAGCTGCAGGAGATGTGGATGTATTGCTATTGGACAAAACGGGCACGATTACTTTGGGTAATCGGCAGGCCTGCGCGTTTATTCCTGCTCCTGGGGTGACGGAAGAAGAGTTAGCCAATGCAGCACAGTTTGCATCATTGGCAGATGAAACGCCTGAGGGCCGCAGTATTGTGGTGTTAGCCAAACAGCGGTTTAACGTGCGTGAGCGCGAAATTGGTGCGCTAGGTGCGAGCTTTGTGCC
Organism: Mycoavidus cysteinexigens; assembly: GCA_031963365.1. Taxonomy (GTDB): domain Bacteria; phylum Pseudomonadota; class Gammaproteobacteria; order Burkholderiales; family Burkholderiaceae; genus JASSUD01. The sequence goes on along the minus strand of JASSUF010000058.1, from coordinate 5,499 downwards.
TTTTACAGCACAAACCCGTATGAGTGGGGTAGATATGGCTGGACGGCAGATTCGTAAAGGCGCAGCGCAAGCTATTCGTACCTATTTGGAGGCAGCAGGAGCACATTTACCAGAGGCATTAAGTGCTGCTATTGATGAAGTATCTCGCAGAGGTAGTACACCTTTGGTCGTAGCTGAAAAAGTGATGGCCTCGAGTGGCGTAACAGATATGTCAGAAGAGGTGCCTGTTAAAAAACGCGGTCGCAAAAAGAAAAGTGACATGGAGGAGCAAACCCAGGATGCACAAGTTTCTGTAATTGCACCAGAAACAGGAGACTTTACGATACGCGCACTCGGTGTTATCGAACTCAAAGATATAGTAAAAGGCGGGATTAAAGAGCGTTTTGCGCAATTACGCAAAATGGGCATTAAGACGGTAATGGTCACGGGTGACAATCGCTTAACAGCTGCTGCAATTGCAGCAGAAGCCGGAGTGGATGACTTTCTAGCGGAAGCTACTCCTGAGGCAAAGTTAGTAACTATTCGAGATTATCAGGCGCAGGGCAAGCTGGTTGCAATGACGGGTGATGGCACGAATGATGCCCCTGCACTAGCGCAAGCAGATGTAGCCGTTGCAATGAATACCGGTACGCAAGCGGCAAAAGAGGCCGGCAATATGGTCGATCTAGATTCTAACCCTACTAAGCTTATTGAAATTGTAGAGATCGGCAAACAAATGCTGATGACGCGTGGATCTCTCACTACCTTTTCCATCGCCAACGATCTAGCAAAATATTTTGCGATTATTCCAGCCGCATTTGCTACCACTTACCCGCAACTCAATGCTTTGAATATCATGCATTTGGCAAGCCCCTCTTCAGCGATTTTATCGGCAGTTATTTTTAATGCGTTGTCGATTATTGTGTTGATCCCGCTTGCACTAAAAGGAGTGCGGTATCGCGCACTTGGCGCAGCGGCGCTATTGCGGTGGAATTTACTGGTGTACGGTTTGGGCGGGATAGTCGTGCCGTTTATTGGAATTAAAGTTATAGATGCTGTATTGGCCCTGTTGGGAGGGGTGTAGAGATGAAAGCAATGATCACCATCATGACTAAAGCGTTAACAGAGTTGCGTCCAGCAGTGATATTGCTTGGAATATTAGGAATGCTAACAGGCTTGGCTTATCCCCTACTCATGCAAGGGGTAGGACGTCTTGCCTTTCCCTCAAAGTCAGAAGGGAGCTTACTGTTGCAAGATGGGAAGCCAATAGGGTCAAAATGGATAGGCCAACATTTTAATTCCCCACGTTACTTTTGGGGCCGACCTTCTGCTACCACGCCTGGGCCTAATAATGCGTTGGCATCTGGCGGAGCCAATATGGGGCCCACTAATCCAGCGCTAGTTGAAGCGGTTCAGGCACGAGTTGCCGCACTGAAGCAGGATGGTCATCGAAGGATAAAAAATGCAGGCAAGGTAAAGGATAAAGCTGCTATGTCAGCCATTCCTGTAGATCTGGTAACTGCCTCTGCCAGTGGCTTAGACCCAGATATTAGCCCTGCCGCAGCCTATTATCAGGTTGCCCGCGTGGCCAAGGCGCGTAGCTTGCCCGACGCGCCTATCAGAGCGCTGATTGAAGAAAGTACACAGGGACGCCAATTTGGCTTTTTGGGAGAGCCTCGTGTCAATGTATTGGAGCTTAATTTGGCACTGGACGCATGGCAGAAAAAAACGCCTGAAAAAAAATAAAGTAACTGATGTTACGCATGCAAACCACAGTCTTTTTTAATGCCTGCGTAACATCAGTAAAGTAAGTCTGATAGCCAGTACAGTTGTATTAACAGAAATCCCTCCATTCCCATGCATTCTCCTTCTACCTCTGATGAACGCCCCGATCCAGACGCACTGCTTGACCAGTTGCAGCGTGAGGAAGCCAAGCAAAAGCGTGGGAAGCTGAAGATTTTTTTTGGTGCTTGTGCTGGAGTAGGTAAGACTTACGCGATGCTCCAAGCGGCTCAGGTACGTGCGCGCGCAGGGGCGGATGTAGTAATCGGGGTAGTGGTTACGCATGGGCGCCAAGAAACCTTGGCTTTGCTAGGTAAGCTCGAAATCTTGCCTATGCGACGTATTGCGTATCGGGGACATGTGCTCGAAGAGTTTGATCTGGATGGAGCACTCGCGCGCAAACCTACACTGCTGCTCATTGATGAGTTGGCTCATGCGAATGCGCCAGGCGCTCGACATGCGAAACGCTGGCAGGATGTGGAAGATATTTTAGAGGCAGGTATTGATGTCTATTCGACCCTGAATGTGCAGCATCTGGAAAGCCTCAATGATATCGTGGGGCAAATTACAGGCATCGAGGTGCGTGAAAGAGTGCCAGACCACGTATTCCAAGGAGCAGATGAGGTAACTTTAGTAGATCTACCTGTCGATGAGCTGCTTGAACGGCTGCGAGTAGGTAAGGTGTACATGCAGAAGCAGGCTGAACATGCAGCCCGTAATTTTTTTCGCAAAGGGAATTTAATTGCGCTGCGTGAACTGGCATTAAGACGCACCGCTGATCGCGTAGATGAGCAAATGCGTGTCTACCGAGCAGATCGGGCGATTACACCGGTGTGGCAAGCGCATGAACGGCTTTTAGTATGCATAGGTCCTGGGCCTGAATCCATCGCATTGGTGCGTGCAGCAGGCCGTCTTGCACATAGTCTAAAGGCAGATTGGGTTGCAGTGCATGTTGAAACGCCTACATTACAGCGCCGCTCGATAGCGCAGCGCGAGTGCACCCTATCTGCTCTAAAAATGGCGCAAGAGCTTGGAGCAGAAACACTTACGCTGGAAGGCGCGCAGCGCTCGGGGGAAGTAGCCTCTTTGTTGATGCACTATGCACAAGTGCGCAATGTCTCAAAACTGGTCATGGGCGCATCGCACAATAAAAAGCGAGCGTGGTATACCTTTAGGTCCTCTCTGGCAGACACACTGATCACACAAGCCAGCTCGATCGATATCATTCTTATTGCTGCGGATACCCTGCATGCACGCTTGCAAGATGAGGCGCGGGAAGCGTCACCAAACATTACACAGCCGGAGGAGCTCCTTCAGGATCGGCAACCCAATCAAACGCAACCCCGCGATCAGGCATCTACGCAATCGCTATCCTCTGCTACAAAAAATACGCAAAAGCAGGACTCGGATGCTCGAGAATCTGCCTCTAATTTGATTTTTTCAGGGCATGCCTCTACGTACCGTAAAGTGCGCAGTTATATAGAAGTGCTAGCGGTATGTGGATTCACCACACTGTTAATTGGAGTGCTTTTCAAGCCTTTTGATCTCACCAATAAAGTCATGCTGTATTTACTGGGCGTGGTATGGCTAGCTACCCGTTTAGGGCGTTGGCCTGCGGTGTTGGCCTCTTTTTTGAATGTAGCCGCCTTTGATTTCTTTTTTGTGCCACCACACGCTTCTTGGTCCGCAGCTGGAACGCAGTATGTGCTGACTTTTGTCGGTATGCTTGTCACTGCATTAGTTATTAGCCATTTCACATCAAGCTTACGACAACAAGCCTTACGTGCAATCTATCGAGAACGCCGCACCAGTGCAATGTATGCGATGGCTGGTGAGCTAGGGTCTGCATTGACCGTTGAACAGATTGTAGAAACGGGCAGTCGGCACGTGCATGAAATTTTTCGAGCGCAAGTAGCAATTTTGCTGCCTGATAGCCACGATCATATCCAACAAAAAACCTTAGACCCTAGCCCAGGTCTTGTATTGCCAGATACATTGCTGGATTTAGGTATTGCACAGTGGGTGTATGACCAGCAAAAACCAGCGGGCGCAGGCACAAACACCTTATCTGCCGCCGCTGCACTCTATATGCCTTTGCGCGCGCCGATGCGCACACGAGGGGTATTAGCCTTAATAATGCAAGACTCAAGACTGCTTGCATTGCCAGAGCAGGGGCATTTACTCGATGCATTTACTTCGCAAATTGCATTGGCGCTTGAACGTGTACATTATTTAGAAATTGCGCAGGACGCACTCATAAAGATAGAAACAGAACGCCTCTTGAAAAAAACATAAAGCAGATAGCCAAAAAACTTTTGCCAAATGGGTGAGTCCACAGAAAAGTGTGGTGCGGCTTGTGATACTGTTTCCCTAAACGCATGGACTGAAATACAGTCCATGCAGGCCAGTTTTTTGTATGCTGAGGAACAAAAATGGAAGTGGGAATAAAAGAGAAGCTAAAAACGAGCATGGAGCATAAAGCGCTTGCTGAGTATACGTTGCCGGATGCACAAGGACATTTTGGAAAATACGGCGGAATATTCGTAGCAGAAACGCTGATAGATGCACTGGAAGCGCTTAAAAAAGCCTATGCACATTATCGAGTAGATGCAGAATTTATCGCTACCTACCATCAAGAGCTGGCTGAGTTTGTAGGACGGCCTTCACCCATATACTTCGCTAAGCGCCTAACTGAAGCCAGTGGCGGAGCACGTATCTATTTAAAGCGAGAAGATTTAAATCATACCGGTGCGCACAAGATTAATAATGTGATTGGGCAAGCACTGCTTGCTCAGCGTATGGGCAAGACCCGAATCATTGCAGAGACCGGTGCAGGCCAACATGGAGTGGCAACCGCCACGATAGCAGCCCGATTTGGAATGGAATGCGTCGTATATATGGGCGCCGAAGACCGGCGCCGCCAAGCACCTAATGTAGAGCGTATGGAGCTTTTAGGCGCTAAAGTGGTATCAGTTGAGTCAGGTTCAAAAACGTTAAAAGATGCCCTCAATGAAGCCATGCGCGACTGGGTAACGCATATTGACAATACCTTTTACATCATAGGGACCGTCGCAGGCCCCCATCCCTACCCCATGATGGTGCGCGACTTTCAACGTGTGATTGGCGATGAATGTAGAGTACAAATGCCCAAAGCCATTGGACGACAACCTGATGCGATCGTTGCATGTATTGGCGGCGGTTCTAATGCGATGGGCATTTTTTATCCCTATTTAGAAGATACAGCAGTGCGCCTAATTGGCGTAGAAGCAGCAGGGCGGGGCATAGATACCGGATTGCACGCAGCCTCGTTAACCGCAGGCTCTCCAGGCGTACTGCATGGCAACCGCACCTACGTATTGCAAGATAGCGATGGGCAAATTATTCCAACCCACTCCATTTCAGCTGGCCTAGATTACCCGGGCGTAGGCCCTGAGCATGCTTGGCTTAAAGAAAATGGCCGTGTGCAATATGTTAGTGCCACCGATGAGCAAGCTTTGCAGGCCTTTTACGCATGCTGCCGCATGGAAGGTATCTTGCCCGCGCTCGAGTCTAGCCATGCGCTAGCCTATGCAATGGAACTTGCCGCAACAATGCGTCCAGAGCAGGTAGTGTTAGTGAATTTATCTGGGCGAGGGGATAAAGATATGCAGACTGTACGTGAGTTGAAATAAGTAATGCTCAAACTCATTAAATACAAGCTTGAAAAATTACTGGCCAAACGGGATATTGAGCAAAATA
>JASSUF010000057.1:0-14366 GCA_031963365.1 Mycoavidus cysteinexigens | reverse complement strand
GGTGGTGACGAAGGAACCCCAACATGCGTACCGCTGACTTTTAATTTTTGCTTTTAGATAATCGTAAACTGGTTATCAAGGACGCCATGGCGTGCATGTTGGGGTTCCTTCGTCACCACCAACCTACAATACTGGCTACTCGGTTTCGAAAGAAGTCTAATTGAGGACACGCCCTAGGGAATTTATTAGACAGGAATCAATAGTTTGCGTCTATTAGGCTGTATGGCTTTGGAATTGATCCCGTTTTGTGAGATGCTTATTTGGCATATAAAGATTACCTTTTGAAATGGATATCCATGACACAGCATTCCCTAAGCCAAATGGCTAGTTCTTTAATTCATCCCAAAGAAAAAAAAGCGGTAGGCTGGCAATCGCTTTGTGTGCCTATTGATCGGGCTTCTACAGTGGTGTTTCCCGATTTGGCTGCGTTCCGATCTCATGATTGGGATGATGATGCGCAATGGCGTTATGGCCTCTATGGCACTCCTACAACCGCTGCATTGGCACAGCGTATAGCGATTTTAGAAGGAGGGGAGTACGCGCTTTTGCAACCATCTGGGCTGGCAGCGATTTCAAATATTTATTTTGGGCTGATGAAGGTAGGTGATGATGTATTGGTTCCCGATAATGCTTATATTTCTAATCGAGAGCATGGTGATTGGCTAGCAGAGCGCCTGGGAATTTCAGTGCGGTATTACGATCCTATGATTGGCTCGGGTATTGCAGAATTAATAAAACCAAACACGCGTCTTTTATGGATCGAAGCCCCAGGCTCGGTGACGATGGAAGTGCCAGATGTGCGTGCTCTGAGCGCCGTTGCGCGTCAGTATGGTGTTATTACTGCACTAGACAATACCTATTCAGGTGGCTTGGCTTTTAGGCCTTTTGAGCATGGATGCGATATTTCTATGCATGCACTCACTAAATATCCCTCTGGCGGTAGTGATGTGCTTATGGGCGCTACGGTTACTAAAGATAAGCACTTGCACGCGCAACTTAAGCTGGCCCGTATGCGCATGGGGTTGAACGTATCGGTAGATGATTGCGCGCTAGTTTTGCGCAGTTTGAATAGCCTAGCAACGCGTTATGAGGCCCATACCCGCAGTGCTTTGGAGCTTGCTAAGTGGCTTAAGAACCGCCCAGAAATTGATTTAGTTCTACATCCTGCTTTGCCGGATTGTCCCGGCCATGCTCACTGGAAGCGCGATTTTGATGGAGCAGGAGGGCTGTTCTCGGTGATTTTTAATCCGACTTTCTCTGAAGCGCAGATAGATGCTTTTATTGAAGGATTGCGTCTTTTTAAAATTGGTTTAAGTTGGGGCGGAGCACATAGTTTGGCGCTTACCTTTAGAGTCGCAAATCTGCGCACCGCCACCCGGTGGACGCATGCCGGAATTTTGGTGCGCTTTTATATTGGCTTGGAAGCTACGCAAGATTTACGTGCAGATTTAGAGCAAAGCCTAAAAACGCATTTATCGTAGAGTGAACGGTAGGTTGGTGGTGAGGAACGAACCCCAACATGATGACCGCTGTCCTTTTAAGACCTGCATGTACATGCCAAAAGCGATGATTAAAAGTCGATGGTATGCATGGGGTTCGTACCTCACCACCAACCTACGCTTCTCTCAAAGAAAAAAGGTAATCCTGGCATATATAACGTGATGGCAGCAGATAAAGATAAATAAGGTCCAAAAGCCAAATGCTGTTCTCTATTGTTAAGCCGTCTACAAGCATATTGAAGCATACTGACTACCAGGCCCATGAAAGAGGCTATAAATACGATCTGAGGCAATGCGTACACACCTTGCCAAGCACCGACTGCTGCTAATAATTTGAAATCGCCATAGCCCAGCCCTTCTTTTTTTCTTATAAAAAGAAACGTCCAATACACACCCCACAACAATATATATCCTGCAACAGCCCCTAATACTGCTTCTTCTAGCGGGACAAACCCTCTGTTTACATTGACTAGCAATCCTGCCCATAAAAGCGGCAATGTAAGCGCATCGGGGAGCAGATAGCTTGCCTGATCAATGCACGCTAGGGCCAATAACACAGCAAGCAATGCAAAAGCAGCAAGCCCTTGCCAGGTGGGCCCAAAATTCCACAGCGACAAAGCCGCTAAGCCTGCACCAGCAATTTCTAAAAAAGGGTAACGCAGGCTGATAAAAGCACGGCATCCGGCACATCGGCCACGTAGCGCTATGTAGCTCAGCAGTGGAATATTTTCCCAAAACCGCAGTCTGTGTTGGCATTGTGGGCAATGGGAGGGGGGATAAGCTAGTGTCAATGGGCGAGATATTGCACGGCGAAAGCCTGCTGCATATTCAAACCTTTTTGGCAAACGATAGACCACTACACTCAAAAAACTACCGGTTACAGCACCTAGCAGGGTAACCAGTAAATATTGGAAGGCTGGCGAGAGCCTCTCCAGCAATGGAATTGCATGTGTGAAGTTCAAGAGCGGGGAAAAATTTAGAGTGATAGTTTGCATAAAGAATAAAAAAAACTTCAAGAAGCTTTGAGCAATGAGTACCCACCGTTATTTTTTAGGTTCCTGGCGGATTATTAGTTATTTTTTTATATAACGCTTCGTATATTTTAATATGATTTCGCATGGATGGAATAATCTATAGTTAGATATTATATTATTTTAAATAGCATAATAATGTTTAAAAAAATTATGTACATTTAAATATAAATAAGCGGGGTGTTTAATATGTTAGTGCGGCCAGGTGATCCTCAAATACTTAACCCCGTAAAGCCAGGTGAGCCTTATTTAGGAAAAGAATATTGGTTTCCTGAAAGTGTTCCTAGTACACTTAATAAATCTGGTCCGCTAAGTGGACTACATTCTGCTAATACATCTTCCAGTATAAGGAAATCTAATCCTAAATCTTTAGGCGCAAGAGCTAAAACCTTTAATAAAAATATAGACATTCTAAAAAATTATGAAAATCATAGAAATTCATATGAATATAGATCTATTAAAAAAGTGCATAGAGAATGTCGAAAGTATATTAATGATAATGATGTGCATGATGGTGAGAAATTAAAAATTTACTATGATTTCAGCAAAAAATATTTTTCGGATTCAAATAAGCATGCGCGGGGCATTGCAAGAAATAAAAGAAAAAATGCAACATATAGAAAATCCAACGAGAGAAATTTCTCCATTAATATTAACATGCTAAAAAATTCTACTTCAGGAAAAATAACTCAGGAACAAAGAGAAGCATATGAGAGATGCGAGCTATATATAAAAATGGTAGGTATAGAGCCTACTCCTGATCAAAAAGAGCTATATAATAATTTTTCTCGGCTTTTGGGAAAAAAAGAGATGCCATCTATAGATATAGCACATACTTTAAACCACCTGTCCTAAACCAATAATAGGTAAATAGAGTGCAATCACTAAACCTCCAATAAGTGCTCCAAGAAGTACGATGATAAGCGGTTCAACTAAGCTAGTAAGCAGTGCTATGCGTTCATCCACTTGCCGCTCATTAAAAGCGGCAAGGTCTTTTAAAAGTCTCTCCAACCCTGCACACTCTTCTGCTACGGCCATCGGTTGCAAGATGCTTGCCGGAAAGCAGCCTGTAGCTTGCATGGCCTGTGTTAATCGTTCACCACGTTTAACACGCCGCTCAATATCTCTGGTTGCCTGGTAAAAAACAGCATTATTTGCAATCCCTTTCAAAATGTCGAAGGTATTCGCTAGTGGAGTACCGGCCTGCAATAAAAGACTTAAAGCGCGGCTCCATCTTGCAATAGCCAGTGTTTTAAAAAGTGTTCCAAATAAAGGAAGTTTTAAAAGCAGCTTGTCGAACCCCAGTTTGAACATTTCTCGGCAGGTTTTGGAGCGGTATAAAACACAGCGCAGCAGCACGATTAATACTGCTAGGCTGCCACCCATCGGCGCTAGGCATTTGTTTACTGCTCTAGAAATAGCTAAAACCGCTTGCGTAGCGGTTGGTAAACTAGCTCCAAAATCATTAAAAATATGCTCAAAAGTAGGTACTACCCCCACCATTAAGCCACAAGTAATGGCTAGCGAAACCATGAGCACGCCTATTGGGTAGATTAGTGCCGCACGCAGTTTTGATTTTTGTGCAGCAAAGCGCTCCCGCTCATCGGCTAACTGAAGTAATAAAAGAGAGAGTTCCCCTGAAACTTCGCCTAGAGCAATGAGTTGGCAGTACATCGTATTAAAATTTTCAGGGTATTTAGCTAGCGCGCGGGAGAAGGGGAGGCCTTGTGCAATATCTCTAGCCAGGTTGCGTACTATGCTTGCTAGTGCCGCGCGTGTTTGGCTTGCTGCGATAACTTGTAAGGCAGGTAATAGTGCAATACCTGCATCTAAAAGGCTGGCCAGCTGACGCGAGAAAAGGGTGATTTCTGCTGCGTTCAGTGCGCGCGCTTTGACTGGCCCCTTTTTCTTTAAGCGTAAAACAATAATATGCTGACGTTTTAAATCTTCTCGTGCCTCTTTTTCATTAGTAGCTATAAGCTTGCCTTTTTGTGGCCGCCCATTCGCTTGTAAACCTTGCCAGGTAAAGTAAGACGGCCTAGATACTAGAGCAGTTGATAAAGCAGCGTTTTGCGGTGTAAAAGCAGTTTTTTGTTTATGGTTTTGTGTTTTTGCTTCCAGGCTGATTTGCGAGGTTTCGGCCTTTTTCAAAGTCTTAGAGAGCGTTGTAAGCCCAGATTTTTGACGCCGCGGTGGAATTCTTGCAGAGGACCCCATCATGGCGTTGACTCCGTACTACCTAGCACCTCTTCTAAGCTAGTGATTCCAGAAATTACTTTGAGCAACCCTGCCTCTCGCAGAACCATTACGCCTTCTTTTTGTGCCTGCGCAGATAGAGCCTGTGTACTACCACGTGCCATGATGATGTCGCGCATTGCAGCCGAAATAGGCATCACTTGATGAATACCTACTCGCCCTTTATAACCGGTTCCATAGCATTGCTCGCAGCCTTTTGCTTGGTAGGCCATGCTTTGGGGAGGTAGGGGTTCTAAATAGCCTGCTGCATGGAGTGCTGCCTTGCTGAGTTTTACAGGTGCTCGACACGATATGCATAGCTGCCTAACCAAGCGCTGTGCCGTGATAACGCGTATGGCGGATGCTAAATTAAAAGGGGCTATTCCAATATCTAGCAGACGAGATAGTGCTGAAGGGGCATCGTTAGTATGCAGTGTAGAGAGTACTAAATGGCCTGTTTGAGCCGCTTTGATCGCTACATCGGCCGTTTGGGCATCACGAATCTCCCCCACCATAATCACATCGGGGTCTTGGCGTAAAAAAGCACGCAAGGTATTGGCAAACGTAAGCCCTGCTTTTTCGCGAACACTGACTTGGGTAATGCCTGCTAGATGTATTTCAGCTGGATCTTCTACTGAACATAGGTTGCGTGATTCTTGATTGAGGCTTTGCAAAAAGCAGTACAAGGAGCGCGTTTTCCCGCTGCCTGTAGGGCCTGTGACTAAAATCATGCCATGCGGAGCAGCGAGTGCTTGGGTAAGGAGCCTCTGCTGCGCCTGCTCAAAGCCTAATTGATCAAGATCTAGTGAAGCCGGCAATGTATCTAGGCGACGCAATACCAGTTTTTCACCAAATAAAGTAGGGAGGGCGCTAACCCGATACTCCTCGTATTGACCAGGAGCTGTGGGCAATTTCAGCCGACCATCTTGAGGAATACGGCGCTCAGCAATATCTAAGTGAGAGAGCACTTTGACGCGCGTAATTAAAGGCTCTTGCAAATACCGAGGAGGGCGCATGATTTCATGCAGTTGCCCATCTACGCGTAGTCGAATGCGCCAATCATGCTCTCTAGGCTCAATATGCACATCGGAGGCTTTGCGCTGCGCCGCTTGTGTAAATAATGCTTCTAGCAATTTTACCGCTGGTACTTGGCGCTCATCGCCAAGATGTAATGGAGTGCGTGCAGTGCGCTCCTTGCCAAGGCGAGGGGGCTCTGAATCCAATGGGGGCAGATCCGCATATTTCATGGGCTGGCATACCGCAAGAAAAAATAATGGGGCAATTGAGGATACGCCCTAGAAGGGCATGGAGTGGATGATGCGCAATAGAGAGGGGAAGAATCTATTCCCCATTTGGCTAGAAGTTTAGAGGGCGGAGATGCGCTATATAGGCGCAATTAGGCGAAGTGATTACTTAAGCGCTTTGAGAATTATCATCAAGTACATGAATCCGATGCCAATGCCGACAATCCATGCGAAGAGTTCTAATTTGATATTTTTATCGTCTAGGCGGCGCTTGTCGATGTGATGTTTGATCTCAAAGCATACCTGGTCGAGCTTATTTTTGATATTTAGGTTGGACGTTTCAATTTTACGAAGAATTTCATTTAATTTATATTCTGGATCCATTTTTTCTCTGCATTCAATAGTTTGTAGATTAGGGACAGCCTCGCTCCAACCTATAGCGTCATCCAAATATTTTAAAACCTACCATTAGGCCAACCATTGTCAAGCCAAGTCCTATGATCCATCGGATTAGATCATCTTTGATACTTCCGATTTCATTTTTGAATTCGAGGCGAATTTGAGTGGCTTCAGTTTTGGCGTCCGTGCGGATTTGTTTTATTTCTCGAAAAACTTTGTCAAATCTATGGCCTAAGCTAATATCAAGTATTTTGAAGTCATGCGTAATATCCGATTTGAATGCATGCCAATCGGATTTGGCTACATACTTGTTTAAATCAGATTGAGTAACAAGATCATCTGGCATATGCGTTTTAGCAAAGAGATTGGCAAAAAGATGGGCTTGTCGCTTGGGAATTCCTACATTTTTAAAGTTGTCAAATAGACTCAGCGTATTGAGTGCAGCGGCACACATAGTTTTTACTTTCCATAAAAGAGGTTTCGACGCTAAGCTAACTCTCGTGACCATGAGAGAGGTGCAGCCAGCGAGAAGTAATTATGCAAATAAAAAATATATAAATCAACTGATTAGTTGTTTTTTTGTGTTAGTATTTCATCAGGCCTTTAAGCGCGAGGAAATATCAATGGATGAGTCCTGTTAGTGCTTCCAGTACATAAATATGTATTTGTTTGCCGGAGAAATATGCGGTAAAATACCGTATACAGTAATTTTCCGTAAATTTTGGAGGTTAGCATGGCTATTCCCGCTCGCTTTGATTTAACTATGAATCAAGAAGAAAAAAATATGGTTTCCCGCGCAGCTGTTTTAATGGGGACGACAATGGCAGCATTTATGCGCATGGCAGCTAAAGAAAAGGCTCAAGAGTTGTTGGATCGAGAAGAACGCATTACGATGACCAATCGTGATTTTGAAGCACTCACATCCGCACTGAATGCCACATTTACCCCCAACATTGCTTTGCAAAATGCATTAGATATTTCACGTAAGGTGAAACGTGTTTGAAGAAAAGAGTCTTGATGCAAACGACCATGACCGTGTGTCTTTTACTTCTGGGGTAAATGAACTTGACGAATACCTAAAACGCTTTGCTATTCAGCAAAGCAAAAAAGGTATTGCTGTAGTGCGGGTGTTAGTTGATAGTGAAGCCCCTCGGGCTATATTGGGCTATTACAGTCTGAGCGCTGCGCAAATAGACGTGTTTCAGCTAGATGAGCGTGCACAAAAAAAGCTGCCGCGCTATCCGGTACCCTGTTTTCGCATGGGGCGTTTAGCTGTGCATGCAGATCATCAAGGCCGCGGACTAGGACGGTTCCTCATCGGTTGCGCCGTTGAGCGTTGTTTAAAAGCGCGTGAGCAAATTGCAGCCTATGCATTGGTGGTTGATGCGAAGGGAGAAAAAGCCAAAGCATTTTATGAGCACTATGGATTTAGTGCATGCCAAGATAATCCAATGACCTTATATCTACCGCTTGGAACATAGAAAATTGCCAGGGGTTCGTCGATAGTTCCGATTTCATTCAATTCTCTATCAGGATCTTGGAATGTGGCACGTGCGTGTCACTATATGTTGTCATGGCCCTCTCTGGTCGGGGTGAGAGGTCAGAATGGAAACGGAGACAAGTATGAAAAAATTAAATGGTACTGTATTCCATCATGAACGAGAGCTAGCTGAACTACGCGCAAATCCTGAGCTAGCAGCTGAATATTTAAAAGAAGCAATGGAATCTCTGACAATCCTGATGAGCGAGCTGCTGGTTTGTTAGCCTTGCGTACTGTTGCAGAAGCTTATGGCGGTCTTGGTGCCGTAGCAAGCGATGCGGGTATTAACCGTGAATCTCTTTTTCGCGCTCTTTCACCAAAAGGTAACCTAACGCTAAAAACATTGCTGGCGGTCATGAAAGTCGTTGATATGCGCTTGTCCGTTAAGCCAGCAAGCCATGTTCACGCTCAATCTTAAAATTTCTTAAGCTGATTTACCAATTGCCACACACAAACCGATGTATCTCCACTATCCACCACTAAGTAAGCATACCTGGTTGAGCTCATTTTTTAAGCCAATAGCACAACAGCCTAACCCGGGCCATGCGCTCTACTGTGCGTAGGGCTCACAAAAAATAGAGGTTGCAAATTTGTAATGCTAATTTATAATTACCATTACAAATTATGTGACAGGAGAGACGATATGAATGTAATGAAGCTAACAGGTAAAGGTCAATTTACTCTTAGTAAGCCATTTCTTGAACATATATGCGCGAAGCCCGGCGATCAAGTAGTGGTAACAAAACTGATGGGCAATGCTGTAAAAATTCAATCTAAAGCTAACTTCACTCCGCTCGATGCCTTGAAAGGCTGCATTGAAGTCAGCACGAACTACAGCGATGATGATATTCAAAATGCGATTAAGGATGCTTATGTTAAAAGCGGCATTTCGGGATTAGAGAGTGAGCAATGAAAGCCGTTATAGACACCAATATTTTGCTGAGATTTCTAGTTAAATCCGAGGCGGACAAAATTCAAAATGAAGCTGTGGCTGTACTGTTTAATGCTGCGGACGAGATCATTATTCCTACCCATGTATTTTGTGAATTGGTTTGGGTGCTCACTTCTCTTTATAAGTTAACTACCGAAAAAATTTGGTCAGTTATCGAGACGTTGCTTAACAGCGATCCTAAACTCAACATCAAAGAAGACGAGATAGAGGCGGGAATTGAAATGCTGCAACGCGGTGGTGATTTTGCTGACGGGGTGAATGCGTATACTGGAAGAGCTATGACACGTGGTAAAACAGTCTTTGTATCGTTTGATAAAAAAGCTATTCGGCTATTGAACGAACAAGGCGTAACAGCAATGTCACCCATTTAGTATTACTGTGCAGTATCTGTGGTCGGGGTGATAGGATTTGAACCCTGAGAGAATTGATTTATGGCTTATTTTCTTTGATGAGATATAGGATGAGTCGCTACTTAGTCAGTATCGAAGCTTACTCACCTTTGTCAGGAATCTGAGAAAAAGGCTTAAAGGAGCTTAAATATCAGTAAATGTATTGATTTTAGCCATAGGAGAAAACAAATAGTATTAGCACTTCAAAAAGGTCTCGAAATTTGATCAGAAAGCGCATCATGCTTAGTAAATAGACTTGTGTGGGTTAGCAGAAGTTACAAGATACCCAAAAAAATACTCGGTCAAAAAATAAATTCTACTTTCTAATACATTCTGTCTAGTCCGAAGCTGGGTCCACATAGTGTATATGCAATTATTTTTTATCTACAAAAGCAGAATTTTAGGAGCGCTTTTATGCTGGACATTATCAATGGATTAGCCAATGGATGGGTAGCAGCGCCTGTCATCAGCGCATTTGCGCGACATGGGCTTTTCGAAGTATTGTCAGTACGGCCAATTGCGCTCAAGAAGCTGGCCTCACGCTATCGGGGCAATGTAGGACATTTACATGTGGCCGCTCGGCTTTTATACGAATTGGGTTGGCTGGAATGGATTGAACCGGACCGTTATGAGGCGACTCAAAGTGCTGTCTTTGCCCGGCAATTGCCAAACGATCTAATGGATCTGGTAGACCTGCCGATGGCAGAGTCATTAAAGGCTGAGCAACCCGAAAGTTTGTTGCGTTGGTTAGAACGCTGTGGTGCGAACTGGTCTGGCGTGGAGCCAGCTGTAGCGAGTGTGTTGGATGGGGCTTTATTGGCTCCGTTGCTGGCCAGGCTATCTGTGTTAGGTAGTGATGGACTGGAACAGGCTCAGCCAAATGGAATCTCAGTCGCTGCATTACAAGCGATTCAGAATTTGTTTGTGCAACGTCAGTGGGGACAATTGAATACCGCTGGCTTTCAGCTCACGCCAAGCGGTTGAGCCTTACTGGCAAGCAGCGGGGCTTTGGGTGTCGTGGTCTCTTATGCGGCGATGTTTCGCGGCATCGATGATTTATTGTTTGGCAGGGCGGAGTCGGTATTCGGGGCGGACAAACAGGGCCACGAAGCGCATATAGACCGCACCTTGAATGTCACAGCGAGTGGGGTGCAGCATCAAAGTCACTTTGCCGAACTAGATGCGCTTATTTTGCATATTTTTGATCAATTTCCGTTGTCTGAGCAGCCGCGTTATATTGCAGACATGGGGTGTGGTGACGGTAGTTTGCTACGCCGCATCTACGAGCTTGTCAAAACGCGCTCAGCCAGAGGTCAGGCCCTGGAGGAATACCCGCTCACGCTTATCGGAGCGGATTACAACGTGCTGGCGCTAGAAGCCACCGAAAAAATGTTGGCTGATTTGCCGCATGTGCTTGTGCGAGCAGATATTGCAGACCCGCAGCAACTGATTATCGATCTGGCTGCAGCTGGGATCACGGATCCAGAAAATATTCTGCATGTGCGCTCGTTTTTAGACCATGATCGCCCCTTTCTGCCGCTGAAAGATAAGAGAGCGGCGCGTCGACGGCAGGAGTTGAATAGCACAGGCGTATATGTGGCGCGTGACGGCAGTGAGGTCAAGCCCGTGGAGGCCGTGCAAGGGTTAGTCGAGCATCTGCGCCGCTGGCGTCAAGTCATTTCCCGTGTTGGCCTGCTTGTATTGGAAGTTCATTGTCTGCAACCCACCACAGTCAAGCGCTTAGGCGCGTTCACGGAAAGCGCACATTTTGATGCCTATCACGCCTTCTCTGGCCAGCAATTGGTCACTGCCCCAATTTTTTTAATGGCGGCCGCAGAAGCAGGTCTGTTTCCTGAAGAGGGGATGTCCCAAGCGATTCCCAAACAGATGGACTTTACCCGTATTTCGCTGCATCGATTCATCCCTCAACCTTATACAGTGAGACATCCACTGCGCTCTGATCTGGCCCGGCTAAAGCAGCTCGACCGGATATCTCAGCCTAAAGCACTCTATACCCCCATAGCAGAGATAAAGCGCCGCGTATGCCATCTTGCCCAGCAGCAGTGGGTGCTGGAGTTCGAGGGACAAATTGTGGCGGCGCTCTATACACAGCGCATCGACTCTTTGGAGGTGCTGCGCAGCGCCTGCTACAAAGATATGGCGCACTTGTATCAGCCAGAAGGCCGCTGCGTGCAGCTATTGGGATTATTTGTTGCGCCTGAGATGCAAGGACGCGGATTCAGTGATGCACTCATTGGCCTGATCCTCGCCCATAGCGCTACCTTAGATGGGGTGGATACGGTCGCTGGTGTCACGCGCTGCGCAAATTTTATCCGGCATAAAGCACGATATAGCCTTGCTGACTACGTTCGCTCACGTAACGAGCGAGGACAGTTGATCGATCCGATGCTGCATTTCCACACCTCGCATGGTGCCATCCTATGCGAAGTGCTCAACAGATTCCGACTAGAGGATACCGACAATGAAGGTGCGGGAATTCTCATCGAATATCCATTGCGTGCCGGAAAATTAGCTGCCGCCGAAATCGAAGCGCCGCAGACAACGATCAACACTCCGCAGATGGAGTCTGCGCGCATTACACACACTGATCAGATTGAGGCAATCGTATCTGGCATCATGCTGCAGGTATTGGGCAGTCAGCGAGCGGATGCCTACGGCGCTCAAATACCGTTGATGGAAATGGGACTGAGTTCACTCGAGCTGCTTGAATTAAGAATGTTGCTGAGTTCGCGCCTCGGAGAATCGTTACCCTCGACGTTCTTCTTTAGTTACGGAACGCCTGAAGCGGTCATTGGCTATTTTATGGCCCAGTCTAATGTTCAACCAACGTCTCATCCCGCCGCCGCTCCAATACCAGAGGCCAGCGCCCCACCTCTTCCTGCAAGTCATGTTGCAACAACTGATAGTGCACAGCAGAAATCAGTCCCTCAGCAAGAGGCCGTTGCGATCATTGGCCTAGCCTGCCGTTTTCCTGAAAAAGCAAATAATCCCACTCAATTTTGGCAAACATTGCTGTCAGCGCATGATGCAGTGGGTACATTGCCTGCTAAGCGGCAGTTACGGTGGGGAAATCGAGCGGAGCCCTGTCGTTGGCAGGGCGGTTTTTTAGAGGACGTGGATTGTTTCGATGCGGGATTTTTCCGTATTTCACCCCGTGAGGCCGAATTATTGGACCCACAGCAACGTTTGTTGCTAGAGGTTACATGGGAAGCGCTAGAGTCTGCTGCGCTTGCACCGAGCAGGCTGCGTGGCACGCGCAGTGGGATTTTCGTGGGCATGATGAGCAGTGACTATGAAGACATCATTGCCTCGAATGGGTGCAAAGCGGATATTAATGCTCACTTTGCCACCGGTAACGCAAGTTCAATAGCAGCGGGTCGGTTGTCATATTTCCTTGATTGGCAGGGCCCCGCGCTCAGTGTTGATACGGCATGTAGTTCATCACTTGTAGCAGTGCATACCGCATGTCGTAGCCTGTTAAGCGGTGAATGTAACCTTGCCCTGGCCGCTGGGGTTAATCTACTGCTTGATGAAAAACGATTCCTAGCCTACGAACAGGCCGGCATGCTCTCACCTGATGGACGCTGCAAAACGTTCGATGAATCAGCGAATGGATATGTACGAGGAGAAGGTTGCGCGGCAGTGGTTTTAAAGCGCTTATCCGATGCGCAAGCGGATAAAGACCCGATCATCGCAGTAATTCGAGGCAGCGCGATCAATCAGGATGGCAGCAGTAGTGGCTTAACGGCACCCAACCAGTTGGCACAGCAAGCCGTGATCGAAGCAGCGTTAGCCCAAGCGGGCGTAGCGCCGCACGAAATTGACTACTTAGAGGCGCATGGCACGGGCACCAAACTGGGCGATCCGATCGAGGTGATGGCGGCTGCCCAGGTACTTGGGCGTGAGCGATCAGCCGAGCGCCCCCTTCTAATTGGCTCGCTCAAGAGTGTCATAGGTCATCTGGAAGCGGCGGCAGGCATTGCTGGGCTAGTTAAGACTGTCTTATCAATGCAGCAGGCAGCCATACCCGCGCAATTGCATTTTGAGACACCAAACTCGCATATTCCTTGGGAGCGTTTGCCGGTGCAGGTCGTGGCTCAAAACCAAGCGTGGCCGGTAGGGCTAAAGCGAGCCGGCGTCAGCTCATTTGGTTTTAGTGGCACCAATGCGCATGTCATTGTAGAGGAATATATTGCGCCACAGAAAGCGCCAACGATGTTAACTGGTCCGGTGATTGTGGTGCTGTCGGCCAAAAATGAAGAGCGGCTGCGGGACCAAGCGCAGCAGTTGCTGGCATACTTGGAGCACCATGCTGAGGCGAATTTAGGTGATGTAGCGTACACACTTCAGGTGGGGCGCGAGGCGTTTGGGGTGCGCTTAGCGCTTGTTGTGAAATCCATGCATGAGCTTAAGCAGCAGCTGTTGCGTTACAGTCGAGGTGAAGCGCTTCAAGAGGGCGCTTATCAGGGTGAGCTTAAGCCTGGTCAAAAAGCACTAGCAGAGCAAGTCAATAAAGATTCTCAAAAGTCCATCGAGGCATGCGTGGCTCAGGACAGACTGGACGAACTGGCGCAGTTGTGGGTGCAGGGATTAGAGATAGAGTGGAAGGTGTTGTATGGTCAAAAGGAACAACAGCGGATTAGTCTACCGACCTACTCATTTGCGAAAGAGCGTTATTGGGCGCTGAAGCCAGGACAAGAGCAAATAGTGAGAGGTGCGGGGGCCGTACCGGGGATAGTGCAGCTGAAGAGAGCATACACGGAGGCGGTTAACAAGCCGGAAATTTTATCCACTGCACAAATTGTGACAGGTAAACCAAGTGGCATTTCATTGCAAACGCTTGAGGCTAACTTGCCCAATGATGGGCCAAGGTCGGAGAGCGATGATCAATGCGTGCCAGCGGTAAATCACGAAACAGTCAGCACAGTGGATTTGCCGAGATCGGAAACGAGCGGTAATCGCTCCACATCGCTAAAAAACGTGGAGGAAGCGCTAACGAAGGTAAGCGTACGGCGCCCCCATCTAGACGCTGAAGCTAGGTTGTGAGATGGCGGCA